>JAUNPQ010000054.1 GCA_030536615.1 Bacteroidales bacterium
AAATCAAGAGAAAGCCTATATTTTTGAATATCTGCTATATTGTGAAGGTCTGCGAGAGTGATTCAATATACCTTGCAGCAGTCTGATCAGGCGTAACAGGCACCACCGATACGTATCCTTGCGAGAGCCAGTACTCGTCAGTGTCAGTCATATCCGGCTCTTCATTGACAAAACGCCCTGAAAGCATATAGAACGGTTTTCCGGCCGGATCAGTATATCTCACAAATTCCTCGCTCCAATGTCCGCGTGCGGCGCGGCACACTTTGCTGCCGGCGGGGACAACGCGTGCAGGGATGTTCACATTGAGAGCCGTATAGTCAGGCAATCCGTTCGCAAGAACACGCGCCACTATGTCACGCACAAGCGGAGCCGAGAGGCTGAAATCCGCTTTGATGGAGTGATGACAAAGAGAGAATCCAACCGATACAATTCCATTTGTACAGCCTTCAAGCACAGCCCCCATAGTCCCGGAATAAGTGATTGCATTGCCGCTGTTACTGCCATGGTTGATCCCTGAAAGCAACAGATCCGGATGCCGTGGCACAATGGCGTTCAAGGCCAGTTTCACACAATCTACCGGCGTGCCTGACACTGTGAACATTCTCGCGCCACTGTAGTCATCGGTCTGATTTATCCGCAAAGGTTTTTCAACAGATATAGCCGATGATTGTCCGGACTGGGGATATTTGGGTGCCACGGCAATCACATCGCCGAATTCGGCTGCTATTTCCACGAGACGGTGAAGACCCGGCGCTTCAATCGAGTCATCATTTGTTATCAGTATGAGGGGTTTCATTCTGCCATTCACGATAGATGCGTTCATATATGCAAAAGTACGAAAATTTGTTGAGTTTTCAACAATACCGTTAACTTTTCAACATGGCCGCGCATTTGTGGAACATATATTTGACTGTTTCACGAAAAATCGCTTAATTTGCAGTTGTAAATTCCGGTATAGGCACGAAATGACACCGCTCAGACCACATACGCCGGTTCTCCTCTCAAATTAACCAATGATACGACCACATGGGTAAAATAATTGCAATAGCCAATCAGAAAGGAGGCGTGGGCAAAACCACAACAACCATAAATCTGGCCGCCTCGCTTGCCGCTGAAGGCAAAAAAGTTCTTATAATAGATGCCGACCCTCAGGCCAACGCCACATCAGGCTACGGCATAGACCCGTCTGCAATGGCCTCTTCAATATATGAATGTCTTGCTGACAACTATCCGATAGACGGCTCACAGGTTCCCACATGTATTGACGGTCTGGAACTTGTGGGGTCTCGCATAGACCTTGCAGGCGCGGAACTGGAACTCATAAACCAACCTGAGCGCGAACATGTGCTGGCACGGCTGCTTGAGCCGGTGCGTGGCAAATATGACTATATACTGATTGACTGTTCCCCTTCGCTGGGGCTCATAACAGTCAACGCCCTGACTGCAGCTGACTCAGTAATCATCCCGGTGCAGGCGGAATATTTCGCGCTTGAGGGCATAAGCAAACTCCTCAACACAATCCGCATCATCAAGAGCCGCCTCAACCCGTCGCTTGAGATTGAAGGATTCCTGCTGACAATGTATGACTCACGCCTGAAACTTGCCAACCAGATCTACGAGGAACTGAAAGGACACTTCTCCACAATGGTGTTCGAGACAGTCATTCCCCGCAACATACGCCTCAGCGAGGCCCCCAGCCACGGCATCCCGGCACTGCTCTACGATCCTGACAGCCGCGGCGCCACAAGCCATGTGCAACTGGCAAAGGAACTGATCAAAAAACACAAAAAGAACAAGGGCGCCAAAGCGGCAGCCCGCTAAATAAAAAAGCAATGGCACAGAGACGCAACGCTCTTGGACGCGGACTGGACTCACTCATCTCAATGGATGACATGCCCGCCCGCGGCTCCTCCGCAATAAACGACATCGCGCTTGACCGCATATCCCCCAATCCGGATCAGCCACGCACATCATTTGACAACGAAGCCCTTGAGGACCTTGCAGCATCAATACGCGAGCTTGGAATCATCCAGCCCCTGTCATTGCGCAAGACCGGTCCGGATTCATATCAGATCATAGCCGGTGAACGCCGCTTCAGAGCGGCTAAACTGGCAGGACTCACATCGGTTCCGGCATACATCCGCACCGCCAATGAAGCCGAACTCACCGAGATGGCGCTGATTGAGAACATACAGCGAGAAGACCTCAACGCCATAGAAATAGCACTCACGTTCCGCAAACTCATTGACCAGTATAACCTCACACAGGAACGTCTTTCGGAACGCATAGGCAAGAAACGAGCCACTATCGCCAATTTCCTGCGTCTGCTGAAACTGCCTGCCGAAGTGCAGCTCGGATTGCGTGACAAGCGCGTGGACATGGGACACGCACGTGCACTGCTCACCATAGAACAGCCCGCACTACAGCTGAAACTATACAACGAGATCCTGAAACAAGGCCTCTCCGTGCGCCGCGTTGAAGAACTCGCCAAAGAATACCAGAACGGAACCGACACACAATCAGGCGATAAAAAAACACGCCGGCAGTCAAAATACAACTCCGCCGATTTTGACATCCTGAAACGTCATCTTTCATCCACCTTCGGCACGCCCGTGAAATTTGTATGCAACGATTCAGGCAAAGGCTCAATCACATTCCCTTTCAAGAATGATGACGAACTGGCACGTCTGATAACTATTTTCGACAATCTGTCAAAACCATCAAATTGAACAGCATCAGGAAAATAGCACTCATAATGCTTGCCTTGCTGGCAGGCATGACTGTCATGTCCGCTCAGGAGCAAGCTGACACGGCCACTGCCGTCGCACAAAGAGAGCTTGTGCGTGACACCTTCAGCACCGCCGGTGATTCACTCACAATCCTTGCAAGTGACACCATCCCGGTGGCCACGCCATATGACCGCTTTGCGACATTCAACAGCTGGGAAGAGCGCGATGTACAGTTCAACCCCAGCCCTACGCGTGCCGTCTGGATGTCAGCCCTGTTCCCCGGTCTGGGACAGATATACAACCGCAGATACTGGAAACTGCCCATTGTGGTGGGAGCATATCTGGGACTTGGCTATGCAACATCGTGGAACAACGGGATGCTCAATGACTACCAGCGCGCCTACAGGGACATCATGGACTCAGACCCGTCAACAAAGTCATATATGGATTTCTTTCCTCCCGGAACAGATGAAGCAAGCATAGACCGCTCATGGCTGACGCGTCTGCTGCAAAGCCGCAAGAATTTCTACCGCCGCAACCGTGACCTGTGCATCATATGCATGGTTGGCGTTTATTTCCTGGCCATGGTAGATGCATATGTTGACGCATCACTGAGCCATTTTGACATAAGCCCCGACCTGTCAGTTGACATCTCTCCTTCACTGATACCGGACTCACGCAACAAACTGCCGGGCATAGGCCTAACATGGGCTTTTAATTTTTAGACAACTCTCCATCAATATACATCACACAGCATATGAACAAAAATATCACAGCAGCAATCATATTGACCATCCTCTCAGGGGTGACATCGCTAAGTGTAGCCGCACCACGGAAAGCCACCATACGGAATATCGACACATCCTTACCCCCTACGGCCATTGCCCCTGAAAGTTTTGAGACAGACGTTCACAAAATGAGGGAAAACTGGTATTTGAAAAATTATGCTGTGATGAGCGACGGCAACAATACGCGGTCCGCACTCCCCTCATATACCGACGATGACTACATCAACCGGCTCCAACGCCTCAATACAGTCATCGAAATGCCCTACAATCGTGACGTGCGGGCATTCATAAACATGTATGTGGGCCGCAAAAGAGACCTCGTGGAAACCATGCTCGGCCTCAGCCTCTACTACATGCCCATCTTTGAGAAAGCGCTTGACCGCGAAGGGCTTCCCATGGAACTAAAATACCTCCCGGTAATTGAAAGTGCTCTCAATCCCAACGCCGTCAGCAAAGCCGGAGCCACAGGCATATGGCAGTTCATGACTGACACGGCAAATGATCTTGGACTGGAAGTCAACTCAGTGGTTGATGAACGCCGCGACCCCTACAAAGCCTCGGAGGCTGCTGCAAAATATCTGAAACAACTCCACAAAATCTATGGAGACTGGTCACTTGCGATAGCTGCATACAACTGCGGCCCCGGAAATGTCAACAAAGCTTTGCGAAGAGCCGGAGGAGGCAAACGCGATTTCTGGGAGATATATAATTTTCTGCCAGCGGAAACACGATCATATGTGCCGGCGTTCATAGCTGCCAACTATGTCATGAACTACTATAACAAGCACAATATATCACCGGTGCTTGCGGCCAAGCCTATTGTCACTGATTCAGTGATGGTGGGACGCCGGGTTCATTTTGAACAGATCAGTGAAGTGCTTGATATACCCATAGACGCCATCCGTGCTCTCAATCCGCAATACCGCACTGACATCATACCCGGCAATGTCAAACCATATCCCCTTGTGCTCCCCAACCTCCAGATATATTGTTATGTCGCCAACGAGGACTCAATTGTGAATCATAATGCTGAAAAATATGCGCGCCGTGAGGTGGCAGAACCGGCATCACTGTCAACCAACAAAGATTCCAAAGGCGAATACGTGCAGGAACTTGTGGTGAAATATCACAAAGTGAAGCGGAACGAGACATTGGCTTCCATAGCGCGCAGATATGGCGTTACGGCATCATCCATACGCAAGGCCAACGGCATAGGACGTAAGGTCAAAAGAGGACAGACGCTCAAGATCAATACATACAGACGCAAATATATAGAAACTGCCCCTGACACCACCTGCGTGCGCAATGATGAAAAGGCGGCCGCCAATGAAGCGCTGAAACCGGCAGTTGAACAAATTCCCGACAGCACTGATGCAGGAAGAGACGTCAAAGACGCCTTGGATAAAGCATCCACCAGACAGGCCAAAGAATCCGCAAACGACGGTACTGCAAAGAACAACAAAGCAGACAGGAACAAAAAGAACAGAAATGCGAACAATAAGGCAGCCAAAGCGTCAAAGCCTGTCACACACAACATAAAGAGCGGAGAGAATCTTTCAAAGATTGCCGACAAATATGGCATTACAGTTGATCAGCTCAAGAAAGCCAACAATCTGAAGAATGATAATATCAGAGCCGGACAGACCTTGAACATCCCCGCAAAAGCCAAATCAACAAAGAAAAGCAAATCCGGCAAAAAAAGAAACAAGCGATAAACCCAACCAATCATAGAAAATACAAAGAAAATGAGCGAGAAAGAGAAATTTGAGCTGCCTGCGGACGGAGCTCTGCCGCCCGCGGACGTTGATCCGGTTGAACTTCCGGAGAACGCATTCCGTGAACTCGGGGCGGACGAGGAATACCGTCCGCTGATGCATCCGGCACGCCACTACAAGGAAGTAACCCCCTATTCAGTATCAATGGGAATTGTGATGGCCATTATATTCAGCGCCGCATGCGCCTATCTGGGACTGAAAATAGGACAGGTATTTGAAGCGGCCATCCCCATTGCCATAATCGCTGCCGGAGTGGGCGGTCTCAAAAAAGGCAACATGCTTGGACAGAATGTGATCATACAGTCAATCGGTGCCTGCTCAGGTGTGATTGTGGCCGGAGCCATATTCACTCTTCCCGCATTATACATACTCCAGTCCACACATCCGGAGATCACCATCAATTTTATTGAAATATTCCTCAGCTCATTGCTGGGCGGAGTGCTGGGTATACTCTTTTTCATCCCCTTCCGCAAATATTTCGTAAAGGATATGCACGGCAAATATCCTTTCCCGGAAGCTACTGCGACCACACAGGTTCTGGCCAGCGGACAGGCAGCAGCAAAAACAGGAGGCGGCGGACAGGCCAAATTGCTTGTAATCGCTGCGTTGATTGGCGGTATATATGACTATTGCATCGCCACCTTCGGACTCTGGGCAGAGACAATAACCACCACCGCATACAGCTGGGGTCAGGCATTGGCTGACAAATTCAAATTTGTCTTTTCATCGAACACCACGGCAGCGGTTCTCGGCATGGGATATATTGTCGGAATACGCTATTCCTTCATGATCTTTGCCGGCTCCATATTTGTATGGTGGATTCTCGTCCCCCTATTAGGATCATACGGTGCGCCCGAGATACAGGCCATGGGCGCCGATGAGATCTACAAGAATTATGGCCGGTTGATAGGCATAGGCGGTATAGCCATGGCCGGAATAATAGGTATAATCAAATCCTTCCCTGTGATACGCCAGGCCATAGGTCTGGCCGGACGCGAACTGGGTGGAGGGGCATCCACAGCAAAGAAGCCTGTGCGCTGGCAGATGGATATATCCATGAAACACATCACCTATTTCATACTCATTGCTCTGGTTGCTGTGCTTGTCTTTTTCTGGGTGGGTGTGATCCACACTTTCCTGCAGGCTCTCATTGCCTGGGCTGTTGTGACGGTTATCGCTTTCCTGTTCACCACAGTGGCCGCCAATGCAATTGCCATTGTAGGCTCAAATCCGGTGAGCGGAATGACATTGATGACATTGATAATCGCTTCCGGAGTATTTGTCGCCATAGGCCTTGACGGCACCTCAGGTATGGTTTCGGCCATGATTGTCGGAGGTGTTGTCTGCACGGCTCTTTCCATGGCCGGCGGTTTTGTCACTGACCTGAAAATCGGTTATTGGCTGGGAAGCACCCCTAAGAAACAGGAGACCTGGAAATTTGCCGGTACCCTTGTGTCGGCAGCAACAGTAGGCGGTGTGATCATGATGCTCAACCACGTCTACGGTTTTGAAGGCAGCAGCGGTTTGCAGGCCCCGCAGGCAAATGCCATGGCCAAAGTCATAGAGCCGATGATGACCGGAGAACCCACACCATGGATGC
Source organism: Bacteroidales bacterium (assembly GCA_030536615.1). Classification (GTDB taxonomy): domain Bacteria; phylum Bacteroidota; class Bacteroidia; order Bacteroidales; family Muribaculaceae; genus CAG-873. Next base: position 6,893 of record JAUNPQ010000054.1, read on the forward strand.
TCTACATTGTCGGCGCCATACTTGCCGTTATCCTGAACTGGCTTGGCGTTCCCGCACTGGCTTTCTGCATGGGTATGTTCCTGCCCCTCCCGCTCAACACTCCGCTGCTCATAGGCGGTATCATCAGCTGGCTTGTAGCCAACAGTTCAAAAGACAAAGATGTATGCAAGGCACGCAGCGACCGTGGAACACTCATATCATCGGGACTCATTGCCGGAGGCGCTTTATTCGGTGTCTTTGCGGCTATAACAATAATGTGCGGATGGAAAGTTCCTGAAAACGGTTCTGAATTCATCCCGCAGATTGTCGGCGTTGGAGCCTATGCGGCCCTCATCGTCTATCTCTACTGGCACTCATGCCGAGTGAAAAAACACTGACCCGAAGCATCCTCACATTGGCATGGCCCGCGGTGGCCACCAATGTGACCACACCATTGCTCAGTCTTGTCGATGTGGCTGTCGTAGGCCACATCGGCAATTCTGTTTATATCGCGGCGATTGCCGTAGGGGCCACAATGTTCAACATGCTCTACTGGCTTTTTGGCTTTCTGCGCATGGGAACCTCCGGAATGACAGCCCAGGCATATGGCGGAGATAACTTTGCAGAAGCTGTCCGCGTGCTTGTGCGCGCTCTCACAATCGCAGCCGTATCAGGATTGCTCCTTATTGCGGCAAGCTCATGGCTGGGCATAAGGATTCTCAATTTCATCGATGCTGACGGAGCGGCCCGGGAACCGGCACAGACATATTTTGCCATAGCCATACTCGGAGCTCCGGGTGTTCTGGTCACATACGCGCTTTCAGGATGGTTTCTGGGCATGCAGAACGCACGGCCCATATTATGGATGGCATTGACGGCAAACACATTGAATATAATCCTCAATGTTGTGTTTGTCTTTGTCTGCGGATGGCAGATTGCCGGTGTCGGCGCGGCAACTGCCATATCGCAATGGGTCAGCGCCGGTGTCGGCATCTATATGATCAGACGCCGGATACGCCACTATGCCATAGCCGGATGGCGCAAAGGCGTGATGCAATTTCAGGCACTGAAAAAATTCTTCAGGATAAATTCCGATATTTTTCTGCGCACGCTTTGTCTTGTTGCCGTCACCGTATGGTTTACGCATGCCGGGGCTACATTGGGCGTCGATACCTTGTCAGCCAACGCATTATTGATGCAGTTGTTTATGCTGTTCTCCTATTTTATGGATGGATTTGCCTTTGCAGGCGAGGCACTGGCCGGAAAGTTCAAAGGCGCGGGTGATACGCCCTCATTGCATTCAATGATCCGCGTTCTCACAAAAATAGGACTGTTGCTGTCAGCCATTGTGACTCTGGTATATTTTTTTAGTGGAGATGCCATTCTCGGACTCCTGACCGATGACGGACGAATTGTCTCCATTGCTTCTGATTATAAACTCTGGGCCGTGGCAATACCTTTTGCCGGTTTCATGTCATTTTTGTGGGACGGGGTATTTGTCGGCCTGACACGCACGCGGGGAATGCTTGTCTCAATGGCCGTTTCAATGGTTGTGTTCTATGCACTATACTTTATACTTGTCGACAAATGGGGTAACGATGCCCTGTGGCTGGCATTTCTGAGCTATCTGCTGACAAGAGGACTGGTACTTACCGTATTGTTTCGCAAAACCGGAATATAATATAAAATGCGTCCGGCATAAGACCCTTAGAGGGCGTTATGCCGGACATAAAACTTCTGTACTGTCCTACCGCACAAGAATCACTTTCTCATAGGCGATACTGATAGCATACTTCCAGAACTGTGCGCCGTCAGCGTGGGTGCCTGCGTGCAAGTCACCGTTGCAAGCCCGGTTGAGAACATTCCTGCATTGTTGACATTCAGTTCATATTCAAATATATACGTACCCTTGGGCAGATAATCTATGTATATGTTTGTGGTCGCATCCCTGTTCTCACGGTAGGCGCATACACGTTCAGCCCATATATAGCCCGGCAACTGGTCAACGGGTTCAAGCGCGGCGGCACGTTCATCAGAGATAACAATCTGGCTCATAGGACGGGTTGTCTTTACAGTCAACACAGTTTTCACGCGATCACCCACATGCAATGAATCCACACGTGTCCACTTCCCGCCATACTGACGCAGAAGCGATTTTTCGACAGTTATCTCTCCATCGCTGAAGGCTTTTATATCAGCCATAGGAGCGATATAGCGTGCTGTCACAGCACCGTACGACGGTGTTTTGCCCGACGTCTCTATGGTGAGGTTCTGTCCTTCCACGGGAACATCCAGAGTACCCATGCGGTCTGTGGGCTTGAACTTCATGACTCCGCTTTCTGTGCGGACAATGCAACCGTCAGCAGGCTCACACCATGGCGTCCCGCTGTTTATCATGGCATTTACAATCCATGATGTTATGATACTGTTGCCCCAGTCCGTAGCCTGACGCCGCACAATGAGATATTGGCGCAACCCGTCAACATGGGGTGATTTGGGAACTATGGTACCATATGCCTCCAAGAGCCATGCATAAGCCTGGAGCGACTGTATGTTCTTGAATTCAAATCCTTTGTCAGGTGTCTGAGTGCCGAACTGGTCAAGCGAGCCTATAAGCGTGCGTGCCAGATTTACGTTGCCGTTGAAATGAAGGGCAGATGCAGCCTGTGCTTTGAGGGGGACGTTGAATTTTTTCCAGTCTTTCACAATCCATTGTATGGTCCGGTCACTGACAGACCGGCCGTTCAGGCTTTGGACCACTTCCGGGAACGCGGGACGTGTAATGGTGTAGACAAGGTCAGTCTGTCTCACGGCGCCGTCATAATAGCGGAGAGCTTTCTTCAACGCGTCTGCAAAACTTTTATCGTCATCCGACAGATATCCGGCACGGCGCAATGTCGCCATGAAATCAAGGACTGCACCGGTGGTGTAGACATCACTCGCCGTGCTCCATGGTCCCCATTGCCAGCCGCCATCGGCTCCCTGCAGTTTTATAAGGGCGTCAGCCGCCTGCTTCATGGCCTTTATGAGATCAGCCTTGTTAAATGTATACTCAAGTTCCGGATGCGCCGACATAAGTCCGAGAGCCGTCGCAGCCGAGAAATAGGCCGCTGCCTGACTGTTGGCAGTCGGAAGCACATTTTTGCCGAGTATGTCCGGAAGTGCTTCCACGACGGTCCACATGGGGTTCTCCGTAAATGTTAGCCTCAAGCCAAAATCCTTGCCTTTCCGCTCAGGCAGTTTCATGGAAAACACACTGTCCGCAGCATTTATGTAAAAGTTGATGGATTCCACAACATTGGCTTGGGATTCGAGAACAGGAATGGCACGGCGCTCGCCATCACCATATCTGCCGGTATATGCACGTGCCGTCACATATATGTCTTCTCCGGGAACAGAAGGCGCCGCAACGTCGATAGTCAGAGTTTCCGTGCCTTTTGGCTGTATGGTCAGCACACTGGCAATGCTGTCAGCACCGGCAACGCTTATGCTGGCGTTCACAGAAAGCACGCTGTCAGTGGTATTCATATAAGTGGCGATCACAGACGCTTTGTCTGTTGTGCGCATGAAACGCGGAGCGTTGACACTGACCATAACAGGCCTCGATGACACGAATGTGCGTGTCAGCTTTTTCGAAGCAAGATCTTTTGTCCACGCTGTTACAGTTGCAGCCCAGGTTGTGTTGGCATTGGGAACCGTGAAAGTTATTCCTGCTGCACCCGTGGAAATGTCAGTGGTCAGCATCGGTGACCAAAGAGCATCAAGTATGTCCCCGTCGCGCAAGGCAAACTGTTGCGTCGGATCGGTAATAGGAGCCTCCCTTTCGTCCTCCTGAACATCAGTGCTGACAACCACCTCCTGAAGACTCTCTGACCTTGCTTCCGACTTGACACCATATGCCATCACAGGCATACTCTCAAGCGTGGCATTCTCCGCACTGGCTGCCATATCACAGCTTTCCATAGCTCCGTATACGGCTGCTGACTTATACATCTTGCGGCCACGGGCATAATAATTTGATAATGTATACCTCCAATCCGGCGCATATATACTGTTATATCTGAGTGTCTTTATTTTCTGATAGAACCCATAGGGATAGCTGTACGGACGGAGCTTAATAACCGAGAACGGGTCAGGCATCCAGGGACGACTTATCCACAGACCGGACGCCTTGTTCAGCCGGTCAACCCGTGAATCGTGTATATCGGCAAGAACAGCGGCTTGCACCGGTTTGCCTTTGGCATCCGTGGTCTTGATGGTCCATGTCTGTAGGCTTCCGCTGAAAACTTTGTCACGGAAACTTTCAAGCGTCAGATTCAATGCATCAGCAGGCTCACGTATCACCTTGACATTGATGTTCTGAGGGACAGCGTCACGTGATGTATAGAAGCGTATATAGGATGAGGCTTCCGAAAGCCCGGCTATATCAACTTCAACAGCATGGTATCCGGCCTGATAATGTCTGCTTTCAACTCTTGCAGGCTTGTCTTTACAGGGTATGACCGTATTGACCCATGCACCCGGCTCACTGACTCCGAGTGTAACAGTGGCCTTGTCGCCAGACACTTTCACTTCTTTTTCTATCACAGTGATTATCTGGTCAGAATATGGGAGCGTTGTGCCATTGGGATTGTATACCGGAATTGATGGTGACATCCAACTGTCCGCCAACAACGTGTCAACGGGAATTATCACCAGATTATATAGTCCGGTCTCAAGAGTCGAGACATCAATCGAGTCACGTCCCGGACGGCTGAAAGAGCCTGTGAGCACAGGGCTGCTGCCTACGGATGACATCCGGCTATTGCTCTCCCTTTTCAGCATTTTCCATGCCAACGGGACATTGGCCGTGTCGGCATAATTCCATACTCTCGTCTCCACAATCAGCGGACTTGTCCGGTTGAATTCTGTCACCGAAACATTGTTCATACTTTTGAGTATATTCGCTATCAGATTATACGGATATTCCGTGTTGAAAGATGTTTCGGCACTCACGGTACTTCCGTCAGGACCGGTCACATCGGCCGTTAAATAAACGTAATCATATTCATCTTCCAAATCCCCGTTTTTATCGAAAAACTCCTCAGGGTACTTGATTTTAGCTGAAAAAGAACCTGCCGCATCTGTCCGGGTCTGAAGTGGAGTTTTCTGCCCGTTATATGTCAGATTGACCGTAGCATCCGACACCGGTTGACCACTGAAAGTATATACTTTGCCCTTTACGGTGGCGCTACTGTCAGTTGGCATATCAGTCACCGCATTAAACCTGCGTATCTCTATTCCCTGTAGTTTGAAATCACTCACGGTGACATCAGTTGACCCATATATATCCTCATGTACGGATCTTTTGTTGCCGGAAACCTCAATTGAAAATGATCCGGTCCGCTCCACATTTGCCGGCACTGCGAACATTCCGGCAAACCGGCCGAACGCATCTGTAGTACCTCTGATCGAGTCAACCACATTGCCGTCCGCATCTGTGAACTCAACGTCAAGATCCAGATTTGCGATAACCGCTGAATCAGCCATGGCCACAGCCAGAAAACGCACTGTGTCAGCAACATGATAGACTCCACGGTTGGTTGCTATGGATACTCTTTTATTGGAATCATAACGGGAATCGCCGTATATTCTGGGCCTGATATTGTGGAAAGGCATATTAAAGCCATTCACGCTGACTGATACATAGCCCGAAGCGTCCTTCTTCCCCCGCAGGGACCATAAACCGTTTGAGTCCGTTTTTCCGGAGGCCTTAATTCTTCCTTTGTTGTCAACTATCTGCACAGCGGCATCTTTCACGGGCTGCCCTGACGAGGCATCGTAAACACCAACGGTATTCCTGCCACCGTTGTCATACACCACAGGTAAAGCCGTAATTACATCCAACGGTTTGATACCGGTGAGAGCCGTCTTGCCGTTTGCTATCACAGAGAGTGTATAATAGCCACGCGGCAGACTGACTGAGACCGATGTGTCACGGTATGCATGCACAGCGTTACCTACATTGAAATCAAATCTATGTCTGTCAGCAGGCTTCCCGGTTTTGCGCGATACATATCTTTCACGGGCTTCATATGACGGGAATCTTGAAAAAACCAGTCCCACTTCTGACACATTGGCAATATTCCCCAATTTTATGTTGTATTTTGTATCTGCCGGGATGCGTTCCGCGCACTCAACATCAACGGCACACGCATTCATCATCTTTTCAAAATTGCCAATACAGTTCTCAAACGGAGTGTTGCGGGCTGCCACTTTGGCCTCTGACAGCGTTGCCAGAAACTCCGGGTCATCAAGGATCTGATCTCCCTGCGATATGTCGGCGGTGATATTCTGCCACAGGATGAGGGCAGCGGTCTTGTCAGGTGCCTCACGGTATAGTTTCAGCAACGGTTTATAAGCACTCCCGATGCTCCGCATCTTCCAATAGTACCATGCCGGACTGTTCTCTCTCTGTCTGGAAATAATATCATTATATATGCTATCGCGCTTGGCATCCGGAACGAGTGCAACGTATCTGGCAGCCACAAAATCTGTAACCGTCGGGAAAAAAATACGTTGTGTTCGGTCTGACACAATGACTTTCTCCAGGTCCACCAAAGGCATGTTACCGGCATCTGACATGGCAACGCCGCACAATGAATCAATAAATGCGATAAACATCTCCCCACTCCATTGCGACATATCAGCAGGCCGCGGTGAGAGGGGAAGTTCGCGACGGTCAAAGACATATCGCTGCGACGAATATATATTATTAGAGAGAGTGGCCGCATAAAGATTCATCAACGCGCCTATCTGTCTGTTTTTCTGCATGGATGCATATTCTATAATACGCTTTACAGACTCCTGCCGCGTGTCACGGTCAATGAGATTGTCGGCCACTGCCAACTCCATCAAGGCCTGTAACTGGCGTATGCCGTCATTTTCACGTGTCGCTACTTTTAACAATGAATCAGCTGAGGTTTTCACAGTTGCCGGATAGGCAAAATCAGGAGCGTCAACGTTGGCCGACGCACACAGCGCCGCAGAGAGAACGGTCAGGATGATAACAAAATGTCTACGCATAGGTGATGTGTTTTTACGTTGGATTTGCAAATATAACAAATGGAACAATAAAAAACACATTACGGGCCTCGTCGGCCCGTAAATATATATTTTTTTAACACCCTGCGGCAGGGATGTCACTCGGCTTTCTTCGCCACAACTATCTCCGGACGCCATGCGTCAACGTCCACACCGCCAAATCCGCGTACGGGAACAGTTGTGTCCTTATCACTGAACACAATATGGACCACGTTGCCGGTTTTCTCATCCGTTTTGGTAACAGTCAGTGTCCTTGCGTCGCCGACGTCCTGTTTTGTGAACGATGCCTTTCCGCGCCACATCGCCGGATTTTCCCTACGCTTGGCAAGCACATCGGCAACGTAGTCATGAAGGATTTTCTCCTGCGGGTTCCGAGGCTCCAGATGTCCTGATGTACGTGCGATATTGTCAGGCTGCGCACCTTTCTTCTCTACGGAACGGTCAGCATATTCATCACCATAATAGATGGATATAGGACCATTGTACGCGCCCAGAATAGCAAAACGCGCCATCTGTTTCTCATAGTAATGCTCATCCCCGGGATCAAAGTGATCTGCCAGACGATACCCATCGTGATTCGTGACATAAAGCAGAGGCGCCACAGAATCATTCAGATAACCGCGCTGCCTCGGAGGTAACAAAGTGGTGATCACGTCATCCCATCCATTTTCAAGACCTGCGCTTTCAAATTTCTGCATAGGACCGGAGATGCGTTCCTTGCCGTCAAAATCAAAGGCAGAGACCATTCCGTTATCTGAGAATACTCCGCTGTTGATCACATTCGCCGGTCCCCAGTCCTCGGCAACAGTAAATCCGAGCGTACCCCATTTCTCGCCTTTGGCACGCCGTTCGGCAGCCGCATCCTCAATTGTCTTGCGTATCTCTGTCCAATAGTTCTTTCCGTTCTGAAGCAGCTGATAGGCCTGGTCAAGACGCCATCCGTCAATTCCATACTCTCTTATCCAGTAGGCAGCCACGTCTTTATAATAGTCCAGAGAACCGGGATAGGCAACATTGCCCGGGCCGTCATTGCGGTCATTCTCGGTAAATCGGGTGTCGATCCTATAACCTGAAGGTGACGGCTCTGTCACACCGCCATGATGTCCGAAAACTCCGTCAAAAAAAACGTACAGCCCAAGTTCATGAGCCTTGTCTATGAGTTCCCGTATGTCCTGATCTGTGCCGAAATGAGGATCAATCGCAAAGTAGTTGTTGGCAAAATAGCCTGTAGCTTTCAGTTTTTCGTCAATGTCGCTTTTTGAGGAATCAAACACCGGTGTGATCCATATAGCATTGGCGCCCAACTCCTTTATATATGGCAATGCGTTTATTATGCCACGGAGATTGCCGTCTTTGCGTTCTCCGTCGGGGCCCCACATAGCCGTGTAGCCCGGCACGCCGTTCTCGGCACGCTGAAACGATGCGGTCATGATCTGATATATGGTCACGGAACGTTGCTCATCCGTAAGGGTATGAGCCTGCGGTTTTGCTCCAAGAAATGACAGAGCTGCCGTGAAAAAGGCAAGTATGCGGATCTTCATATTTAAAACGAAAAGGATTTATACAAGAAAAATGGTTGATGCCCGCGAATCAATCCTCGTTGGCACTGAACTCCATAAGGTATGCTTTGATGAAATCATCAAGATCACCATCCATAACCCCGTTGACATCGCTGGTCTGATGGTTGGTACGGTGGTCCTTGACGCGCCTGTCATCAAAGACATAGCTGCGTATCTGGCTTCCCCACTCTATCTTCATCTTACCGGCCTCTATCTTGGCCTGCTCCTGCATGCGATGCTGCAGTTCCTTGTCATACAATATGCTGCGCAGCTGGCGCATAGCATTTTCCTTGTTCTTGGGCTGGTCACGCGTCTCTGTGTTCTCAATGAGAATCTCTTCCTGCTCGCCGGTGTATGGATCAGTGAACTGATAGCGCAGACGCACACCGCTCTCCACCTTGTTCACATTCTGACCGCCGGCGCCACCTGACCGGAAAGTATCCCACGACACACATGCCGGGTCAACACGCACCTCAATCGTATCATCAACAAGAGGCGTCACAAAGACCGATGCGAACGATGTCATGCGCTTGCCCTGCGCATTATATGGCGAGACCCGGACAAGACGGTGAACTCCGTTCTCGCTTTTCAGGTAGCCATATGCAAAGTCACCCTCCACATTGATTGTGCAGCTCTTTATGCCGGCCTCATCACCATCAAGGATATTCGCGATTGATGTCTTATAGCCGTGTTTCTCGCACCAACGCAGATACATACGCATGAGCATGGATGCCCAGTCCTGACTCTCAGTGCCCCCGGCACCAGAGTTTATCTTGAGCACAACGCCAAGTTTGTCCTCCTCTCGGCGCAGCATGTTGCGGAGTTCCAGATCTTCAATGCGGCTTATGGCATCGGCATACAACTTATCCAGTTCATCCTCCTCCAGAAGTCCTTCCTTTATAAATTCAAAACCTGTCGAAACCTCTTCAACAGCCTGTTCCACTTCCTCGTAACCTTTTATCCAGGCCTGTAGATCCTTGATTTTCTTCATCTGGATCTGAGCCTCTTTAGGATGTTCCCAGAAATCAGGGACGTGAGTGCGGAGTTCCTCCTCCTCAACTTGTATACGTTTGCTGTCTATGTCAAGATAGCGCTTGAGAGCGTCGCGACGGTCACAGGCATCTTTCAGTTGTTCTTGGGTAATCATGATGTTGCAACAATATTGGCTTTTCAGGTGCAAAGTTACAAAAAAATTATATGATAACCATCACCGGTCACACCCATCTGCATCGGTCCAAAAAAAAGAGGCCGCATTGATCTTCAATGCAGCCTCGGCGTCTGAGTGACTCATACAGGATTCAAACCTGTAACCTTCTGATCCGTAGTCAGATGCTCTA
>JAUNPQ010000055.1 GCA_030536615.1 Bacteroidales bacterium
CGAAATCAAGCCCGAATCCTATGCCGGAGAACATCATCTCGCCATGAATACCGCCGGTGTAACCCACCGTCTGACTCACAGACACAAGGTTCTGTTTGAAAACAAGATTATTGATTGTGGGACCGGCCTCGCCGCTCCACCGGAATTCGGCGTATGCATCCCTGACTCCCGCAAGCGCGGCGATAACAATGACTATGGCGATGATACTTCTCTTCATGAGTTGTAATGATGTTGATTCTACAATTTTTGATTCACTTGTGCCCGTGGCATCAATGTCCGGCAGTTGCCTGTGTGAGTGCTTCAAAGAGCTTTTCTGCAGGAATAGTTGTCTGCTCGCCGGTACACATATTTTTAAGTGTGACAGTGTTGTCCGCCAATTCAGACTCACCCACGATGGCAACAAAAGGCACTTTCGTGGCATCAGCATAGGCCATCTGTTTTTTCATCTTGGATGCGTCCGGGTAAAGCTCCGCTGCAATTCCATCGGCCCGTAATGCCTTTATCAGGGCCAGAGAAGCAACAGCCTCGTTCTCTCCTAAGTTGGCGAACATCACACATGTTGCGTTCAGCGCACTGTCCGGATACAGATCAAGAGCGTTCAGAACATCATAAATGCGGTCTGCTCCGAATGAGATCCCCACTCCGCTCACGCCCGGCATCCCGAAGACACCTGTGAGATTGTCATAGCGGCCACCGCCTGTGATGCTGCCTATCTGGACATCCCTGGCCTTCACCTCTATGATTGTTCCGGTATAATAGTTCAGGCCTCTGGCCAGTGACACATCCAGATCAAGCTCGGCACGAAGTCCCAAGTCCATGGCGTGTGAGCACACAAATCTCAACTCCTTTACACCGAGTGTGCCTGTCTCTGAACCGGCAAGCAACACAGACAGCTGTTCAAGGCGCTCGTCAAGAGTTCCGGAAATATCCAGAATCGGTCCTAAGGCGGCAATTGACTCCGAGGTCAGCCCGTTTGCTGCCAATTCGGCATTCACCGCCTCACGGCCTATCTTATCAAGTTTGTCAATGGCCACGGTGATATCAATGATCTTCTCAGACGCCCCAATCAGTTCGGCGATACCGGCAAGAACTTTCCGGTTGTTCACTTTTATGCATATGTTCACATTCAGGCGGCGGAACACCTCGTCTATCATCTGCAGAAGCTCCACCTCATTGAACAGAGAATCAGAACCAACAACGTCAGCATCGCACTGGTAGAACTCACGGTAACGGCCCTTTTGCGGACGGTCAGCACGCCACACCGGCTGTATCTGATAGCGCTTGAAAGGAAATTGAATCTCATTGCGGTGCTGCACAACAAAACGCGCAAAAGGCACAGTGAGATCATATCGCAATCCCTTCTCAGACACCTTGTAAGTGAGAGGTACATACCCTCCTTCTTCTTGCGGGAGCTCGGTAATTCCTTTCAGCCAGTCACCTGAATTCAGGATTTTGAACAGGAGCTTGTCGCCCTCCTCGCCATATTTACCCATCAGTGTCGACAGGTTCTCCATGGCCGGAGTCTCAATCGCCCTGTAACCGAAGAGACCGAAAACCTCACGGATAGTGTTGAATATGTAATTTCTGCGGGCCATCTCCACGGGAGTGAAGTCACGCGTGCCCTTGGGTATTGACGGTTTCTGTGCCATTATGTATGCTGAATGTGATAAGCCGTGTTAATTCAAGCCACAAATTTAGTGTTTTAAGCCCACATAAACACAAACTCTTTTCTAAAAAAAACAAAAACCACAATCCAAAATTTCCAAGATGAGATGAAACCTAAGTTCTCCCATATACACTGTATTTTACCATGATAAAATCACAAAAAGAATTCCGCTGCCGGTTTATGTCACGGGCAGCGGATTCTCTCTTACTAATCCGACTTATTGTTTATTTACGTATTTTTCCGGTTTTATCAGCGCACAACAACCTTGGTAGTGTTCACAATGTAGAGTCCGGCAGGTACAGTTACTGATGAATTTCCTGCGGGTATCTCCGCGCTGTATACATTCTGACCAACGGTATTGACAACACTGATCTGTGTGGGTGCTTCGGCCACAAAAGAGATTTTGCCGGTCTCTCCTGTCACTGTGAGATTGTTGTCACCAACCACTGTCTCAATGGTTGTTGCAGCGTTACGGTCAAAGCAATGTATGCCTAAAACGCCGCTCCAGTTCTGAGGCTTGGCGCTCTCAACGGTGCCGAATTTAAACACATTGTTGCCGCGTGCAATTGTATAGAGCTGAGTGCTCTTCTCATTGAATGCGCAACTGTAGGCTGTCGGGGCACCTCCGCCTGCAATAAGGCTATAGCGCTGCGGGGTTGCAAAAGCACCGGTTGACGCATACTCGTCAAGATATGCACCCATTGTTGCATTCATCTGATATCCGTAGAAATAGAGGTTGTCCTTGTATTTGAATGCACCAAGATAACCGCCTATGCCAAGTTTGTTGCAGACACCGTCTGTGACTGTTCCCTCAGCAGCATTGATTCTGATGGCAAAGCCTTGCAGTTGAGTGTTGCTGGAGGCAAGTATTTCGCTTCCGCCGGGAGCGGTAAGGAAACCTCCGGTCACAAGGCCATAGATATAAAGCGAGCCGTCAATCATCTGCATGCCTTTGCACTGTGTGGTGTGGCGGCTGCTGCTGTTTGCTGTTGCGGGGATGAGATTGAAATAAAGAGGCGTGAAGGCATCGGTTGACACAGCACCGACCATGAGTCCGTCAAGAGCGTTTGTCAGGCTGAATGAATATTTTCCCAGTGTGAGTGTCTGACCCTCTGTGCCCTGTACGTTTCCGGTGAAATACAGGCTGCCGTCTGACACAACCATCGCATTGATCTGGTCACGTTTGGCCTCGCCTGATACACGCAGGTGTGTCAGATAGTTGCCCTCTCCGTCAAGTTTCACCAGATAGGCACCGCCGGCTGATTGCTGAACATCGCCGTTATAACCCTTGAGGTTGCGGGGCTGCAGAACATATACTGAATTCTTCGCTCCGGTAAAGATCATCGGCGCACGGTAGTTGCCGCCAATGTAAATGTTGCCGTTGGCGTCAGTCTGGAGGCAGTACGGAGTTACGGCATTGACTGTGATTGTAGCCGAGTTGCCTGATGATGCCTCGGGCACAGGCAGCTGGTCCATCGCAACTGTCTTTACCCACTGCACATATCCTGAAGCATTGAGCTTCACAACTATCTGGTTGAATATCTTTGCTGAACGGTTCCAGTCCGGAAACTCAGTCTCGGCTCCTGATGCATCAACAAGCACAGGAGCAACAAGGTCATCGTTACCGTTGCCGTCTGAACAGCGCACGTTCAGAAGCATTACAACCGAGCCGTCTGTGCCGACGCATACATCGGCGTTTGAGGCAACATCAATATAACCGGCCTTGGAGTATACAACCCACTGTTTCTTACCGTCAGCGTTGTGTTTTATGAGGAGAAGATTGCGGTTGTCGCTTGTAGAGGTTGTTGCGGCGCCATAGGCAACGGTCTCGCCGTCAAAAGTCATGGCCTCGCCATCGGTGATCGTGCCGAAGTGGCTGAGCGTCAGAAACGATCCGTCCGGGCATAGACGTACTTTTGATGATATATCTTGACCGTTGGGGCCGTCTATGAGATAGTGATTGAGATATTCCGGTGCAGTGGCGGACATAACAGCTGAAATACCCAACGCAAGGATTGAAAGTAATGTTTTTTTCATAAAGATGATGAATAAGTTATTTTACAGTGCAAAGTTAAGACTGTTGCACTGGGCGTGAAATTCCTTATTCAAGGTATTTTTATGCAGGCGGATGAAATGCAATATACCTTTATGAGGGGTATGGATCTTTTTCAGTTGTGTGAAATCTCACGGAAACCGGTCTGGAAATGCGGACGTTCATAATCATAAGGCCGCATTATGCGTCCGTCCCAGACAACCATATCTATATCCAGAGGCATTACTCCCATGATTTTTGATGCCTCAGTACGTCCTGCATCACATTCAATTGCCTTGCAGCGACGATGAAAGACGGTATAGTCAAGCTCCGTATACCCTGAAATGACCATATTGAGGTAATCCGCACCGGTCCCCGTATGTGAGGGACACTCATAGATTGAGCTCATCAAAGGGCTGTTGCAGAATAGCTTTTCAAGCTGTCTGACAGCCATACTGATGTTATGCAGCCTTTGTTCGGTGTTACTCCCTATGCAAACTGTCACATCATGCATTACTTTCTGCGTAGAGTGATGAGTGTGATTTCAGGTGTCGCACCTATACGTGCCGGATAGCCCACTGTCCCCAGACCGATGTTGACATACAGCTTATGCCCCTTGTCATCGTCATACAGACCGCCCCAACGTTCATGCGACCATGCCGCAGGCGACACCCCGAATATCCGTGCCTGCATGGCATGTGTGTGCCCCGAGAGTGTGAGGGCAACATGTGTCGTGTCATTGTTGCAGATTGACTCGTTCCAGTGCGTGGGGTCATGGCTCAGAAGCACTTTGTAGCGGCTGTCTGAAAGTGTTGGATATGCTCTCTCCAGACTCCCATATGTCTGGAATGGAGGGCGGCTTATGTTCTCAACGCCTATCAGCACAAGTGTGTCTGATTTCACGGTTATAAATTGACTGCGGTCACGGAGAAGATTCCAGCCCATCCTGCGCTCAAGCGTGCACAATTTTTCAAGATTGGCATCTCTGGCCTTGTCATCAGCCCAGTCCTCATAGTCCCCATAGTCATGATTGCCGAGTATGGAATAGACTCCGTATCGGGCTTTCAGCCGGCTCAAAGGTTTTACAAAGGCATCGGCCTCATCGCTGTTACGGTTTACAATGTCTCCGGTAAAGACAATAATGTCCGGGTGAAGTGAATTGACACGGTCAACCATACGGCTGACAAAGGCCGTATCACCATTGTAGGTACCCAGATGCATATCGCTTATCTGCGCGATGGTAAAGCCGTCAAGGTCCTTGGGGAGAGTCGTATCTGTAACAGTGACGCGCTGTGTGTCAAGACTCAGCCTTGTCACCAACGCCCCCCACCAAAGATTCACAAAGGCAAGCAGAGCTATGGCAGTGCCCACTCCGGTCATCCATTTCCAACGACTGCGTTTGAACAGCATCGGCAGCCGGGAAAGAATGTCAAAAATCACAAAGAGTATCTTGGACAGATAGATGCTTATGTAGATGAAAATCATCCACATTGTCCATGTGATCATGGTGTTGCCGCCTGACCGTACAGGCATCACCAGCACAGCCACAAACATCAGCTGGAACACAACGGCGCTCCATGCCTGTATGCGTGACCATATGCGCCTGCGCAGATAAGTATGCAGGGCCAAATATACATATATATCAATAAAGATATTGAAAAGCAGTACTATGGTCAGTATTATATATGGCAGACGCATCTTGAGAGAGGAGAGCTGTAAAGTGCTTATGTTTCAGGTTACTTCTGCAAAGCCGCTTCTTTGTTCCTGACAGGGTTGGCATACATGGTCAGGAACATCATGCGCATATAGTCATGCTCCTCGGGAGTGATGTCCGGAAGGTCAACCTTAGCAAGCTGACGGTCCATATATGCTTTTGCCGTAGCTATATCGTCATCAGTATAGCGCGCGCGGTATTTGTCCGTATTCTCAACAATATCAGCCGCGATGAAGTTTATGGGATAAAGATAATATCCGCTATGTATCTCTTTGTCAATAGCCATGCATGCGCTGTGTACAGCCTCATTGCGGTTGGTGGTCGAGATGGCGGCTAACTGTTGATTAACACACCCCGCAAAGTGGTAATGCACACGGCCTTTGTAGCCTGTCATTCCCGTCTCCATGCTGAAAAGATCATCGCGCTGCGACTTTTTGAACTCCGGATCGCGGCGCCGCATCACAAATTCACGCACTTTCAGATAGTCATTGGGATCAAATTCATATGAAATAGAAACCGGCAACAGATTCAGCTCCATAAGATTACTCTTTCTGTCACCACTCTCTCCGGCAATCGAGAGCATCTTCACAAGGCTCTCCTGCGTAACATCATCCGAGTCTTTTGCACGGCCCTGACGCTGGGCAATCCACACACTCTCATGCAATTTCATAATGGCAAAATGTATGTATGCGCTCAGGTGGCGGGCGGCATCAAGCGCCTCAAGCTTCTTGACATCACGCTTCACTATGAAGCTGCGGTTTATCTTTACAAGATCCGTGATCCAGTCATATATCAGCAGATTGTTGCCAATGGCAATCTGGGTCACAGGCAGAGAGTTGCGCAGCATCACCAGATTCAGAAAAGCCGGATCAAGAACTATATCACGGTGGTTGGATATAAAGGTATAAGGCGTCTCGGCCGAGATATTCTCAATGCCATCCGCAGTTACACCGGCAGTGCCCAACCTTTCAAGGTCTGAGAGGAAGCGGCCCATTATGCGGCGTTGAAAATCCTCCTGACTTTTCACAGAAAGCAATTCACTGCAGAAAGCATCATAATCCACGTTCGGCATTATGAATCTGACAGCATGCTCAAATCCCGGTTCTTTTGTGAGCCGGACAAGATGTGGAAAATAGTTATCCTCGGTATATGGGGCAATGTCGGCAAATTCAGCCGGCAACAAGGGCGTTTCTGTATGGCTTGGGTCCATGATATTAAAAATGTGTCATTTGCGTCCGCGCTGATGCTTGTAAAAACGAACGGCACAGTTTTGCGCGCCAAAATTACTAATTATTTCCAAGTCCGCCAATACCTGACTCCGTAAAAAAGCCTCTTCACCTCCCCAAAATTTAAACAAAAAGCGACATATATCTCCAGAAATGTGTATCTTTGCGATCATGAACACTTTCAATTACTAAAATTATGAGAAAAATAATGCTGTTTTTGTCGGCAATGATAACAATATGTTTTCAAGCATCCGCTGACATTCCCCAAAATGCCATACCTTTTATTTTGGATTCGCACGTGTATATACAAGGAACGCTTGCCGACAGCGTGCCTGTTTCCCTGATTTACGACACCGGTGCTGACCGCTGTATCTGGACAAAGACTATATGGACTTATCCGATTTTGGAAAATCCCCGCTTCGGAAAGGCATAGCAAAAATGGGCGGTGCCGGGAATGATGGCCCGCAGAGAATACCTATAATAATTGATTCGCTCAAATTAGCGATGGGCAATGTGATACACAATGAAACCATAACGCCAATCATAAATTTAAGGGAAATCCTCGGCCGTCATTTGGATGGCATGATAGGCAACAATGCCCTTTGGGATAAACCTCTTGTGATCAACTACACCGACGGCTATTTGCTGCCGGTTGATGAGTTGACCCCGAATATGCTTGACGGATATACTAAACTGCCGGCACATTTCAATGACAACAGGATAGACATAGACTGTGAACTGGTAATTGATTCGGTGCAATCAGTCAAAGGGACATTCCGCCTTGATCTGGGATGTGGCAGTACCATTATCCTCACTAATGCAGCCCGAAAAGGTTTGAATCTTGATGGTAAGAATACCGCCGTTTGCTATTTTTCCAATATGGGAGTCGGTGGTGATGGATCGGATATAAATTTCAGGGCTGACTCATTTAAGTTTCTCGATGAACTGGAAAACGTGGTTGTTTCGGCCTCATACAATACAGAAGGTGCACTGTCGGACCGTGAGCATGTGGGGATTATCGGGAATAACATATTGAGCCATTATGACCTAATCATAGATGCTCCCAACAAAGCCCTATATGCCCGGCGAAATACCAACCCAAGTACATCTTATCAAAAAAGTTCTACCTGGCATATGGCCTATACCGACCGTACCGACATCTGCGATGGATGGATAGTGAGCAGTATATATGGCGGAGGCGTTGCAGCAAATGCAGGTATAGAAGTAGGCGATATAATCTTGGAAATCAATGGTCGGCCTGTAAAAGAAATTGGTTGGGAAGAACAGCGGAAAGGTCTTGGATTAACCGGTCCTACCGTTTTCAAAATTCGGCAGAAAGGATCAGGAGAGATCAAGGAATACACCCTGCAGATCGGCAAAGGCATTATCTGAATACATCTCTGCCGGCTATCGATTTGTGCCTCCATACCAGTAAAAGGACAGCAGATCAAGCAGTTGTTATATATTTGTAAGTGCATAATTAGATGAAAAGCTTTTGTATTTCTGCAAAAGCTTTTCATCTTTTAATAGGATTTAATTGTCGTATGAAAACCCCTCAATTACGTAAACTTTACTATTTGCTCTGAAGTGCCAATTTCCATTTTGCTTAAACAGGTACAAATTGCCATGTCCCTTTACTTTTGCCACGAGAGAGCCATCTGAGGTTTTATATATTGCAATAACATCCGGGCCAGCGATACCTTTACCTTCTTGCCAAGATTTCAGGTTAGTTGCAATACAAACCTTGTCGGTGGGGCAATAGTCCTGTGAAGCGCAAATCGGGCTCTGCGCAGGCATTGCATTTATACTCTCGTTAAAAAAGCATCCGGCAGAAAAGAGTACTGATAAGACAATAACGACTTTTTTCATAAGATTTGGTTTTTGATTATTTGTGATATAAAGTTGTCACCGGCATAATTATATATAAAAATTCTATATCTACCCCCCCCTCCGTTAAATAATGTTAAATAGACAAAATATACCTCTCCAATCATTCCCTTTTAACCCCGGTTTTGGCGCGGTGAACGTTCATAAGCCGTAGCCGTCAGGCCACAAATAATAAAGCAAGTAGACCTGATTTTATTGAGGAAAATCATCCAATGGCGGCAATCCCATTTCTCGCCTGAGAGCGTTTACATTGTCAGGGTCTTCTATTTTCCACAGCACCATTTGCCCACTCCCGGCTTCTTTTCTTACTCTTTGAGTGCCGTATTTTTGAGGTTTGCCTGCGTATAGCAATTGACGGTCATACATTTTTGCGAATAAGTCTTTCGGTATGTCACCGTTATTTGCGGCCATCTCAAAGATTGGAATATATCGGTCGATAACATCCGAACTCGCGTGTTGTATAACAAAAAACAAGGCTTGATTGGCAGCCCCTACCTTAGAGCGCGGTATCCATCCATATGTGTCAAGTAATCGTATTGCCTTGCTATAGTTTATACTGTCAATCTTTATCATTTCTGCATATAGTTCCGACAACTTTTGCTGATCAGGAGGAGTTTGTCTTGATGCCATTATCAGATGTCCCCGCACATTTTGGTCGCTATGGTATATCTCCAGAAGTTCTCTGCGGAGAGGAATATCATATTTATGCATGGCATTCTCCAATCGACGCTCATTCTCAGCTTGCAATGCCTCCCATTCCGGCAACAACCTGCAATCCTGAAGAAGCTCTGTGACAGAGATTCTTTCATCGAAATATGATGGGTCTGCCTCCAAGGCTATGCCAACATACATTACGGCCAGCGAATCTTCATCGCATTGTGCCGCTGCAATGGCGGCGTTCATTGCCTCGCCGCATTTTAATTGTTGAGGATTGAAGCTCTTATATATCTCAAGGGCTTCGGGGTACTTATACTGTGCAAGCAATGAATCGGCTTTAAAAATTTGAGCCGACGCTGTTGATGTAATCATCAGCATTACTGCCAAGAGAAGGTGATGCACTACTTTCATCCTTCAATATGGCATTCCATGCAGTCTTTGTAATCACCCGTAAGCATATGTGCCTTATAACTGTCGGGCAATGTAATTTCTGCGATAAGCATATCCAAAACATCTTGGAGTTTTGCGAGCCTGCCGGGATTGTTTCTTATTCTCTTGACGTCTTTCTTAAATTGGGAAGAAGGGTGTAAGGTCTTCATATCCCCTTTGATTTAAGCATAGCATCAACGCTGGAGGTGTCAATGGGGGCTATATTGCGAAGCGCACCTCTCCTTACAATGAAAAGGCAGAGAACTTGACTGTGATTCACTCGAAAAATAAAAGCTTTATACCGAATGTCATATACCGAACAGGAAATCCAACGGCTTGGAATCCTTAAATTCACCCACCGCATCACCGGCATAGATCTCGTCATTAGTCAAAGTGAGTTTTTTAACTGGCATTCCCGCACTGAAATCGACTTTGTTGAGATCCACCCAGAAAATATTCGGACTTAAGGTTGACTCAAAATAATATACAAGGTTCTTCTGATCTGCGACTGTGCGCCAACGTGTCGAGGCTATATTAGGCTGGTCGGGCACAGAAATCCCCAAGGGGACAGACACATTCCGAATAACGCTGAACATCCCGGCCACAGCCCGACGGAAGGCGGAAGTCATCGGGAGCGATTTGACATAGAATGACGCACGGACAAATCGATCCGAAGCCCGGTTGGTGCCCGGCAACATGACAAGTCCTCCAATCTGCTTCCAATAATCATTTAATGTCAACTGCTTGTCGTAAGTGGGCGAATTGGTCATCACCTGACATTCACGCCCTTGATGTATGACGAGATTCCCGTTTATATACTCAAATATGGCGCTGTTGCCGGTAGCATCGGAGATTGAAAGATGCAATGTTGATTTGGCTCCATTCGGAAGATCAGGATCATCAATACGGAACAATTCCTTCTTTAATTCGGCAACAGCCTCATCAACCGTCGCAAAATTATCAAGGACATACTGGGTCCATATGCTCAGGCCCATAACCGGACGTCGGTCATCAGGACGCCTGTAATCGGATTCTGACAGGAAAAGCAAGTTTGCCATCAGACCTTTTTCATTCATTCCGTCACATACCCCTATATCATAACCGGCAGTCACTACACTGCCATATCGGGACGTCCATTTAACAGCGTTATCAGTCAGACCTCCCCGTCGATCAATCCCACGTGGAAATATGTATAGATTTGACTGAGGGTCCTCTTTCCAGTCCATTGTGCGCCCCGTCACCACCATGCTGTCAGATCCCAGATATACCGCCCGCGTGCAAGCCTCACTCTGCATCGTGACACCGGGAGAAACAGCAATTGCCACCGCGGCTACAACAATTTTATAACAACATTTCACATTCATAGTCTGACCTTTAATTAAACAATCAATATCTCTCTAAACCATCTAACACAGATACGTTCCTGATGGTTCATTTCAAGATCTGCCGCTATCCTGTCAATAGCCCACAAATCAAGAGAAATAGATTAGAGATATTTGGTGCGGATGGCTTTGGGCAGTTTCGAGACGATGAGCCGGTAAGATTCCATGATCCATTCCCTGATAAGCCTTGACTCCATTCTCTGATAGAAAACATCGCTCCAATGTTTCTTGTTCCAATGCCATGCAGGGGCTACATCCCCGGCATGTTCCAACCGCAGTTCCTCGTTTCGCTCAGGCAAAAGTTTGATGGCGAAATGCGGCTCGGCATCCTTCATATCGTGCGGACTGCCCCCAAGCCAAAGACACACGAATATCTTACCCTCCAGACGGAAAGTTATTATATCATCGCCAAAAGGCTGATCTTCAGTCACGCCTGAAAGCGACAGAATAAATTCGCGCAGTTCCTCTATATTCATGCGGGAAACAGATATTTTTGCCAGCGATGCAAAGTTAGCAAATTTTTCTGGCTCTGATGGTGTGGAGATGGGAATCTTTATTGCGCTGAGTGTTTGGAAGTTCGGTAAATTATGTGTATCTTTGCATGATAATTTGTTTGATTGGCACGCTTGTATGTTCCAATTTTCTGTAAAACAACGATTTACATAATGCTTAAAATTACTTTTCCTGACAATTCCGTCAAAGAATTCGAGAGTGGTGTAACGCCGCTTCAAATTGCCGCGGCCATAAGCCCGCGTCTGGCTCAGGATGTTCTGGCCGCCAGTGTCAATGACCAGGAATGGGACTTGAGCCGCCCCATCACGTCTGATGCATCCATAAAACTTTTCAAATGGGACGATGCCGAGGGCAAACATGCTTTCTGGCATTCATCGGCTCACTTGCTGGCTGAGGCCCTACAGGAGCTTTTCCCGGGTGTGAAGTTCGGCATCGGTCCGGCTGTTGAAAATGGATTTTATTATGATATAGACCCCGGTGAGCACAAGATCACTTCCGAGGACTTTGCCCGCATTGAGAAAAAGATGCTGGAGCTGGCCCAGAAAAAGGAGGAGATTGTGCGCAAGGACATTGCCAAGGCTGACGCCCTGAAGATGTTCGGAGACCGTGGCGAGGAATATAAATGTGAACTCATCAGTGAGCTTGAGGACGGTCACATCACTACCTATACTCAGGGCGCTTTCACTGACTTGTGCCGTGGTCCCCACTTGCCCAACACGGGTGCGATCAAGGCTGTGAAGATCACCTCGCTTGCCGGTGCATACTGGCGCGGTGACGAGAAGCGCAATCAGCTTGTACGCGTCTATGGCATCACGTTCCCCAAGAAGAAGATGCTTGACGAGTATCTGGTGATGCTTGAGGAGGCCAAGAAGCGTGATCACCGCAAGCTCGGCAAGGAGATGGAACTTTTCGCTTTCTCGCAGAATGTGGGAGCCGGGTTGCCTCTGTGGCTTCCAAAGGGTGCTGCTCTGCGTGACCGTCTGGAGCAGTTCCTGCGCAAGATTCAGAAAGAATATGGCTATCAGCAGGTCATCACCCCGCATATCGGCAACAAGAATCTTTATGTGACATCAGGCCACTATGCCAAGTATGGCAAGGATTCCTTCCAGCCCATCCACACTCCTGAGGAGGGCGAGGAGTACCTGCTGAAGCCCATGAACTGTCCTCACCACTGTGAAATTTTCAAGGCTGTTCCCCGCAGTTACCGTGACCTGCCTCTGCGTCTGGCCGAGTTCGGCACCGTTTATCGCTATGAGCAGAGCGGCGAGTTGCACGGACTGACACGTGTACGCGGCTTTACGCAGGATGACGCTCATATCTACTGTGCGGCTGACCAGATCAAGGATGAGTTCCTGAAGGTGATGGATATTATCCTCTATATTTTCAAGGCTCTTAAGTTTGACAATTATGAGGCTCAGATTTCGCTGCGCGATCCGGCACACAAGGAGAAATACATAGGCAGTGACCAGAACTGGCATCTTGCCGAGCAGGCTATCATCGAGGCTTGTGCCGAGAAGGGCATCAAGGCCCGCACTGAGCTTGGCGAGGCTGCTTTCTACGGTCCGAAGCTTGATTTTATGGTCAAGGACGCCATAGGACGCCGTTGGCAACTTGGCACCATTCAGGTTGACTACAATCTGCCTGAGCGTTTCAAACTTGAGTATACGGGCGCGGACAATGCCAAGCACACGCCGGTGATGATTCACCGTGCTCCGTTTGGCTCTATGGAGCGTTTTGTGGCTGTGCTGCTGGAGCACACGGCCGGACGTTTCCCGCTGTGGCTCGCTCCTGATCAAGCTGTTGTGCTTCCCATCAGCGAGAAGTTCAACGACTATGCATATGATGTGGCCAAGCGTCTGAACGCTCTTGACGTGCGCACCATTGTGGATGACCGCAATGAGAAGATCGGCAAGAAGATCCGCGACAATGAGCTGAAACGTATTCCTTATCTCCTTGTTGTGGGCGAGAAAGAGGCCCAGAATGATGAGGTTTCTGTAAGAAAACAGGGCGAAGGTGATAAAGGTACGATGAAAATCACTACCTTTGCGGAATATTTGACAGAGGAAGTCAACAATATCATCAATAATTAAATTTAATCTTTAACAACCCATAGACAAAGCAGGTAGATCATCAGGGTAACCTGACCATATCAGGGAATACCTGCGCAGACAAACGGACATCCAAATCCACCGAATGGAGAAGAAACCTTTTCACCCCGGCCCGCGCCCACCGCGCCCGGCCGCCGCAACAGCCGGCAGACGACCGCCCATGCGTGGTCAGAAGCCAGCCAACCCGAATCTCATCAATGAGCAGATCCGCGCCCGTGAGGTGCGTCTTGTCGGTGACAATGTTGAAACCGGCATATATTCCATACATGAGGCCCTGAGAAAGGCTGAGGAGCTTGAACTTGACCTTGTTGAGATCTCTCCCACAGCTCAGCCGCCTGTGTGTAAGATTCTTGACTATCAGAAGTATCTCTATCAGCAGAAGAAGAAGCAGAAGGAGCTGAAAGCCAAGGCCACAAAGGTTGTGATCAAGGAGATACGCTTCGGACCTCAGACTGATGACCATGACTACAACTTCAAGTTGAAGCATGCCATAGGCTTCCTTCAGGAGGGTTCAAAGGTCAAGGCTTATGTTTTCTTCAAGGGCAGGTCAATCCTGTTCAAGGAGCAGGGCGAGGTTCTGCTGCTGCGTTTTGCCAATGACCTTGAGGACTATGGCAAGGTTGAGCAGATGCCTCTGTTGGAGGGTAAGCGCATGATCATAATGCTGTCACCCAAGAAACAGCCTTCAAAGGGATAAAGCCTAAGAGTCCGGATTCCGGGGGTGACAGTTCCGGGAACGGCCACAATCACTTGAAGGTGGTTCAATGGAGAATGCCCTCAGAGAATTGGTCACCTGTTGATCTTTGTTTTCTGAACGGTTGCACTCTGACAGAATCACCATCCAAAGGAGCGGCAGAAGATACCGTGACGTCTTTCCGTATGGCAGATGGTGCTTATGGGCAGACAACAAACTTTAAAAGCAACGTGCTGAGCGTCGGCACTCTTTAGATAACACGATTTTATATAAACTATTACAAACAATGCCCAAGATTAAAACTAATTCCGGTGCCAAAAAGAGGTTCGCCCTTACCGGATCAGGAAAAATCAAAAGAAAACACGCTTTCAAAAGTCACATTCTGACCAAGAAAACGAAAAAACAGAAGAGAAATCTCACTCATTTCACCACGGTTGACAAGTCAAACGTATCACAGGTGAAGGAGCTTCTGGCTCTGAAGTGATCAGGAGGCCTACAGAGGTCGCCAAATCTTTTGTCACGAAATCTTTTGATTTTTAAATTCGTGATTTTATCAATTCTTTATTATTAACCGAATGTACAGCACCCAAGAGCACGGCATGTCCGTTAGCCGCTGACATTCACAACCAAGAAAGAAAATGCCAAGATCAGTAAACCACGTCGCCTCACGCGCACGTCGTAAAAAAATTCTGAAACTTACCCGCGGTTACTACGGTTGCCGCCGCAATGTGTGGACCGTTGCCAAGAATACATGGGAAAAGGGTCTTACTTATGCTTATCGCGACCGCAAGGATAAAAAGCGCAATTTCCGCGCTCTGTGGATTCAGCGCATCAATGCCGCCGCCCGTCTGGAGGATCTGAGCTACAGCAAGCTCATGGGTCTTATCCACAAGGCCGGTATTGAGATCAACCGCAAAGTTCTTGCTGACCTCGCTGTCAATAATCCCGCCGCTTTCAAGGCTGTTGTTGACAAGGTGAAGAACGCCTGAACTTTTAGCTAATTCCGACGCAAACACGGCCGTGTGACAACCGGGGCGCAAGCCCGGGTTGTCACACGCTTTTTTATTGCCTCTCTGCCGAATGCGTTGTGCTTGATGTTGCTAAGAGTTTTTTCCAGAATGTCAATGTTCTCTTGCCACACGCAGTGCGTGAGCCATGTGGGGTATACCAAAAGGAGGCGGACGCACGGGCCGTGCGTCCCTACATTTAATAACCCACACATAATGCACGCTGTACCGCCAGTGGGGGTGCCAATGTGGGTATACCCGGAGTAGCCGCTGAGGTAAGTACTGCGTGTCGGGAAAGCCCACAGGGGTATACTCAACAGGAAGGGGGTGTGTGAGGATTGGCCAGAAGTCGGGGTCGAGTCCGGTGGGCCGGGTGGTGGTGTGGATGATGAGCAGGGAGTGGGCGGTCATGCTCAGCTGCGGGAGGGCGGCGCGGAGGATGGGTGCGACGGCGGGAGCGGGGAGTCCCCAGCAGTAGATGTGTTCGGCGCTGAGTCCGCGCAGGCGGTCGGGGGTCTGCCAGCCGCAGGTGTGGAGCTGATAGTTGGCGGAGGCGTGGAGTGCCTGCAGGGCTGCGGGGCTGTCTTTGCAGCGGAGCCAGCGGCGGTCGGGGCAGACGATGGCTGTCTGGAAGCCTTGGTGGTGGATGCGGAACCAGACCATGTAGCTGTAGAGGAGGGTCTGGAGGCGGGGTTCAAGGACGGGGGTGTGGAGGATGAGCAGTACGGGGCGGCCGCTGAGACGTTGGCGCTCGAGGGTGTCTATGATGTGGAGGTACACGCAGTGCGTGAGCCAATGGGGGTATACCGCGGGGCGACAGTGCCGGAACCGATGGGCCGACAGTGTCGGAGCCGGTGGGGGTATACCACCAGCGATGGAGGCGCAGCGGGCGAGCCACAGCCGGAAGGGGCGTGTGCGGGCCAGGGCGGCGAGGCGGGGGAGTTTGTGGCGCAGGCTGTTGTTCATAGACGCGGGCAAAGGTAGTGCCCGGAGCGTCCGGTCTGTGCCACGGGATTGCAG
>JAUNPQ010000056.1 GCA_030536615.1 Bacteroidales bacterium
CATCGTCCTATCGGGCAGATAAAATATGCACTAATTTAATTCAACCAACAGGTAGTTGAATATGTGGTGATATTAGATAAAAGATCTGATATCGAGCCTGGATAAAGATCGGGGTTAAGGAAATGGCCTATAATGAGGAATATGGCTAAGATAATCCAATAATGCAGGTAAAGCTTGAAAACTCTTGTCCAACGATGACGGTCACCTTTCTCCCATACTTTGTACATGCCATAACCACCAAGAATCAAAAAGAAAGCAACAGGATTCGCTGCTCCGACAAGATAGGAGACCAACGGTTTACCATTGATAAAGAAAATGTTATGACACAAATCTACATTAGCTGTATAGTTGAACAAGTGCAAAAACAGCATTAGGATAATTGCAACACCTTTGAATATTTGAGTTTGATCGCGCGTCATAATGATTTGGGGTATGTGCACAGGCAAGTAACACAGGCAAAGGTACGTAAAATTCGTGATAGTACAATCAGCATACATCAGACCAGCAGTTGCCACATTGACATGGACTCTTCATTGATGCTAAAAAATGCAAAGCATGCGCGGTTTTGACTTAAAAAAATTGAAAACTCATATGAAAATACTTACCTTTGCATGATTTTTTGTTTGCAGATATGGCTGCATAAAGGATCAGACAAATATACAATCAGCTGGAAACCAGTAATTTTGAATAAACCAAATATATAAACATAAAACCCTTTTTGAATATGAGCTTAAACATCATTGTGCTTGCCAAGCAGGTTCCTGACACCCGCAACGTAGGCAAAGATGCGATGAAGGCCGATGGCACCATCAACCGTGCCGCCTTGCCTGCCATCTTCAACCCCGAGGACCTCAACGCTCTGGAGCAGGCGCTCCGTCTGAAGGACGCCAACCCCGGCTCCACAGTCACAATCCTCACAATGGGACTTCCTCGCGCTTCACAGGTAATCCGTGAGGCCATGTACCGCGGTGCTGATGGCGGCGTTGTACTTACAGACCGCGTGCTTGGAGGCGCCGATACCCTTGCCACTTCCTATTCTCTGGCTCAGGCTGTTAAAAAATTCGGAAAATATGACATTATCCTTGGCGGCCGCCAGGCTATTGACGGTGATACCGCTCAGGTAGGTCCGCAGATAGCTGAAAAGCTCGGCATCCCGCAGGTCACATATGCAGAAGAAATTCTTGATCTCAAGGATGGACACGTAACCGTCAAACGCCGTCTTGAAAACGGTGTTGAGACAGTCAAGGCTCCGTTGCCATGTGTGGTAACGGTAAACGGCTCTGCCGCACCATGCCGTCCCCGCAATGCCCAGAGAGTGATGAAATACAAATATGCCGCCTCTCCCAGTGAAAAGAACACTCAGGCCCCTGAGATCAGACAGCTGTCCGAAAGCCGTCCTTACCTTAACATTCAGGAGTGGAGCGCGGCATTTGTTGAGGCTGATCCTGAGCAGATAGGATTACCCGGTTCGCCCACAAAAGTAAAGGCCATTGAAAACGTGGTGTTTACAGCCAAAGAGAACCTTTGCCTGAGCGGCAAGAACGACGCACAGATCGAGGATCTCGTCAAAGAACTCATTGCAAACCACACAATCGGGTGATTTGAACAGACAACCAACATTAAAAAACATTCAGAATACCACATATCATGGCTGAAAAAGACCGTAACAACCTCATTGTTTATTGCGAGTATGAAGATGGCCGGGTTGCCGACGTTAGTCTTGAACTGCTCACAAAAGGACGTGTTCTTGCAAACAAACTGGGAGTAAAACTTGAAGCGATAGTTATAGGTGACAAACTTGACGGGATTGAGAAAGAACTATACCCCTACGGAGTTGACACCGTATACAAAGTAGAGGACAAACGCCTCTATCCCTATACCAGCAATCCCCATTCCGCAGTGCTCATAAATCTATTCCGTGAGATTGAGCCGCAGATCTGCCTCATGGGCGCAACATGCATAGGCCGCGATCTTGGCCCACGCGTATCATCATGCCTGCACAGCGGACTTACCGCAGACTGCACCGCACTGGAGATAGGCAACCATACAGACCCCAAGACAGGCAACGCATACACCGACCTTCTCTATCAGATCCGCCCTGCTTTTGGCGGTAACATCGTGGCAACGATTGTCAACCCTGACCACCGTCCCCAGATGGCCACCGTCCGCGAGGGCGTCATGAAAAAAGAAATTTATGATCCCAACCACAAAGGTACCGTTGTGAAACTCGATCCTAAAAAATACGTGAAAGACGAGGACTTTGTTGTTGAGATCATTGACCGGCATATTGAGAAGTCAAAAGTAAACATCAAGAATTCACCGATAATTGTTGCCGGCGGTTACGGAGTGGGATCAAAAGAGAATTTCGACCTGCTCTTTGAACTTGCACATACACTTGGCGGCGAAGTCGGCGCATCACGTGCCGCTGTCGATGCCGGATACATAGAACATGAGCGCCAGATTGGACAGACCGGAGTCACCGTACGTCCCAAACTCTATATAGCCTGTGGAATTTCCGGACAGATACAGCATATCGCCGGCATGCAGGACAGCTCAATAATAATATCCATAAACAACGACCCCAATGCCCCGATCAACAAAATTGCTGACTATGTAATAACCGGCGACATGGAGGAAGTTGTTCCAAAACTCATTAAGTATTACAAGAAGAATTCCAAATAAAATGGCAAACTTTTATACCGACAATCCCGATCTGAAGCACCATCTGACTCATCCGATGATGCAGAAAATCGTTGAGCTGAAAGAGCGCAACTTTACAGATGCCCAGAAGTTTGACTACGCTCCGATCAATTTCGAGGACGCCATGGACAACTATGACAAAGTCCTTGAGATAGTTGGTGACCTGTGCGGCAACACTATCGCCGAGAATGCTGAAGGCGTTGACCATGAAGGCCCCAAAGTTGAAAACGGACGCGTGACATACGCATCAGGCACACAGGAGAATCTGGAGGCCTGCCGCAAAGCCGGACTTATGGGAATGTCCATGCCTCGCCGCCTTGGCGGTCTCAATTTCCCGATAACCCCCTATATCATGGCTGCCGACATAGTAAGCCGCGCAGACACCGGTTTTGAAAACCTCTGGGGTCTTCAGGACTGCGCCGAGACATTATATGAATTTGGAAACGAGGAACAGAAACAGAAGTACATACCCCGTGTTTGCGCCGGCGAGACAATGTCCATGGACCTCACAGAGCCTGACGCAGGCTCAGACCTTCAGGCCGTGATGCTCAAAGCCACCAAAAAGGAAGACGGTACATGGGTGCTGAACGGCGTGAAACGTTTTATCACCAACGGAGACAGCGACATACATCTTGTTCTGGCACGTTCCGAGGAAGGCACGACTGATGGCCGCGGACTGTCAATGTTCATCTATGACAAGCGCAATGGCGGTGTGAACGTACGCCGCATAGAGAACAAGATGGGCATCAAAGGCTCTCCGACATGTGAGCTGACATATAAAAACGCACCGGCTGAACTCTGCGGAGACACCCGCATGGGCCTCATCAAATATGTGATGGCACTTATGAACGGCGCACGTCTCGGCATTGCCGCCCAGTCTGTCGGCGTGAGTGAAATCGCCTACCGTGAGGCCCTGCAGTATGCCCGCGAACGCAAACAGTTCGGCAAAGCCATAATTGAGTTCCCCGCTGTTTCCGAGATGCTTTCAGTGATGAAAGCCAAACTTGACGCATCTCGTTCGCTTCTTTACGAGACAGCCCGCTACGTTGACCTCTACAAGGTTCTTGAGGACATTGCCAAAGAACGTCCCCTCACCCCCGAGGAGCGCAAGGAGTGCAAACAGTACAAGAAACTTGCCGACGCTCTCACCCCTATGGCAAAAGGCCTCTCGTCAGAGTACTGCAACCAGAATGCATATGACTGCATACAGATACATGGCGGTTCAGGCTTCATGAAAGACTATGCCTGTGAGCGGGTATACCGCGATGCCCGAATAACATCGATCTATGAAGGAACAACCCAGCTTCAGGTTGTAGCTGCAATCCGCCACGTCACCACCGGGACATACATGACCCTCATAGACGGTTACGATGCCACGGAAGTCAAAGCCGAACTGCAGCCGCTGAAAGAGAAACTTCAGGCCATGACAGCCAAATATAAGGCCGCCGTTGAGTCAGTAACGTCTGTAAATAATCAGGAATACACTGACTTCATGGCTCGCCGCCTTGTTGAGATGGCCGGAAACATAGTGATGGGCTACCTTCTCCTTCTGGACGCTCAGCGCAATGAGAGCTTTGAGCGCACAGCCGGCGTATACAATAAAATGGCCGATGCCGAAGTTGCGAAACACGCTGACTTCATTGCCGCATTCAAACCAGAGCAGCTCAGCCTTTACAAAGTCTGAACCGGTAAAGCCGACATGAACCGATATTGCGGGCTTTTTTTGAAATTTAAAAAAACGCCCGCAACTTTGTAATATCCCGAAAATATTATTAACTTTGCCAAACAAGCAACTGACCTGAATAAAACACAGAATACTAATAATAAAAAGATATCTGCAATGGATAAGAATATCATGAACAGCGCCGCCGACAACATCCGCGTGCTTGAGGCCTCAATGGTTGAAACCGCCAAATCGGGGCATCCCGGCGGAGCCATGGGCGCAGCCGATTTTATAAACACCCTCTATTCCAGATTCCTGGTCTATGATCCTGAAAATCCGTTGTGGATTGCCAGAGACCGCTTCTTCCTTGACCCGGGCCACATGTCCACAATGCTTTACAGCGTGCTTGCCCTTGCCGGTAAATACACCATGGATGAACTCAAACAATTCCGCCAGTGGGGAAGTGTCACTCCGGGACACCCCGAACTTGACCCCGAACGTGGAATTGAAAATGCCTCCGGCCCGCTTGGACAAGGTCATGTGATGGCTGTGGGATGCGCCATTGCCGAAAGGTTCCTACAGGCACGCTTCGGTGATGTAGTGGCACATAAGACATATGCATTTATCAGCGACGGTGGCATTGAGGAGGAGATATCACAGGGCGCAGGCCGTATTGCCGGTCATCTTGGCCTCAACAACCTCATCATGTTCTATGACTCCAATAAAGTGCAGTTATCAACTATGGTTGACGCTGTGAGCGGAGAAGACACAGCCGCAAAATATCGGGCCTGGAACTGGAACGTGATTGAAATAGACGGCAATGACTGCGAAGCGATTGCCGGTGCACTTGAGGCGGCTCATCAGGAGAAAAAGCGCCCCACCCTCATCATCGGGCATACCCTCATGGCAAAAGGCGCTATTGCAGCCGACGGCACAAGCGTTGCCGGCACAATAGCCACCCATGGACAGCCATTGTCTGCTGCCGGCGCTGACTTCCCTGCCACCGTACGCAATCTTGGCGGCGATCCTGACAATCTGTTCACAATTCGCCCGGAAGTAAAAAAGATGTACGATGACCGGCGCAAAGAGCTTATTGAAATAGTAGCGGAACGCCGTGCCAAGGAACAGAAGTGGGCCGACGAGAACCCCGAACTGGCAAAGACACTCCGGTCATATATCAACGAGGAACTTCCTCACATTGACTGGGACGCGATTGAATTCAAGCCAAACATGGCATCGCGCAATTCATCGGCTACCGTACTCAGCACACTTTGTGAGCATGTAGGCAACATGATTGTTGGAAGCGCCGACCTGGCCAACAGCGACAAAACCGACGGATATCTGAAAAAGACCCGCGCTCTGACAGCTGATGACTTTGGAGGTAAATTCCTGCAGCCCGGTGTTGCCGAACTCACGATGGCCGCCATAATGAACGGCGTGGTGCTCCACGGTGGAATGCGTGCGGCATGCGGCACATTCTTTGTATTCAGCGATTACATAAAACCGGTTCTGCGCATGTCAGCCCTGATGGAACAGCCTGTGATATACATTTTCACACACGATGCGTTCCGTGTGGGTGAGGACGGACCTACCCATGAGCCTATCGAACAGGAAGCTCAGGCGCGTCTGCTTGAAATGATGGACAACTTCAAAGGTGAGATGTCAGCCCTTGTGCTCCGTCCCGCAGACACGGCAGAGACTGTGGTGGCATGGAAAATGGCCATGGAAAACCGCAAATCGCCCACAGTCCTTATTTTCTCACGCCAGAATCTTGAAGATCTCCCGGCTGCGACAAACCGTCGCGCCGAGGCCTACGGAGCAGAGCACGGAGGCTATATAATCTCCGCTGACAAAGATCCCGAGATCGTTCTGATGGCAAACGGCAGTGAAGTTTCAATACTTGTGCATGTAGCAGAGGAACTCCGCAAGGAAGGCATACGCGTTCAGGTTGACTCATTCCCGTCATTGGGCCTCTTTGCACGGCAGCCAAAAGCATACCGCGATGAGATTCTGCCTCCCGGAGTAAAACGATACGCCCTTACCGCCGGACTGCCCGCTACTTTCATGCCGCTCATGAAAGGATGCGCCAACTGGGATATATATGGCATGGAGCGTTTCGGCGCCTCGGCACCTTACAAGGTGCTGGATGAAAAATTCGGATTCACCGTTCCCAACATCCTCGCCAAAGTCAAGGAGTTCATGGCCAAATAACACCGAATTTTCTATCAACAACAATAAAGCAGATGCGGCAACGTCACATTGCCGCATCTGCTTTATACTCCCATGAACTTATCTCCTTACATGTAAGGAAGATATTCCGATTGTCACCTCTTTCTTACTTTTTAAGTTCCATTATCTTCAACGGGCAGGCAGTGACACACATCCCACACTTGATACAGTCGGGATGCAGATAGCCTGCTTCATCTCCCCTGCTGTCGTATGGCGCCAACTGCATGGGGCATACTCGCGCACAGCTCTTGCATTTCATTTTGCAGGTGTCAGCCACATGAATGTTGACAAATCCTTTAGGAACAGGATGCTTCTTTGGTGAAGTCCATGACGAAAGTGTCCCCATAGGGCAAAACGAACACCATGTCCTTGGAGCATATATGAAAGAGAGAACTATCCCCACAAGGGTTGTCACAAGAATGATTGTCCAGAATACCCTGCCCATGGCATTCCAGTCACCCCAAGCGAAATACATCTGCGCTCCGAACATCGTGAAGATGAACAGCACCATAAAAAGTCGAAATCCGAAAGACCTTACAAATTGCGGAATCGGGCGATGCGGAGAATACCTTGCCAGCAACTTATCATACATATTACCCCTCGGGCAAGCATTGCCACACCACCATCGTCCTTTGCGCACTGCGAATGCAACAGGCGCTATCATACAAATTAAGGCGATGAAACCTATCACAGGATAGAAATAACCTGCTATCAGGTATGCCAACAGAATCCAAAACAATGGGAATCCCTTTCTAGGTAACGAACGGTAGAATTGTTTATATGCCATACAGGTTCTTGTTTATCTTTATTTATGATGCAAAATTACCCAACAAACCGCATAGACACAAGCGATAAAATAGATGATTATATCTGTTTTATCAATCAGATACAGATAGTGAACTTTTTAATTCTTTGGTTGATCATTGCCTGAGGGATGATCGCCTTGATTGCATCGGCGAGTATGTTCAACAAACGCTCACGTACGAAGTTACGATGCACAACAAAAGCAATTTCACGGGTTGGCTGAGGATTGGTGAGCGCACGGACATTTGCTTGCTGGCATTTACTGAGAAGAGGGACATGAAGTTCCGGAATTATAGCATAACCTCCATTTTCATCTACAATTTTAATGAGCGTCTCTACGCTGCCGGCTTCGTAAACAGCCTGTCTGTCAGTAATATTATTGCAAAATGGAAAAACATCATGCCTGGGACAATATCCCTCGCGGAGCACCCATACATTCTCGACGGGAAGCCGTTGTGTCATCAATTCCACATCACTATAGATGGGTGCATCCGGTGACACATATGCCAGTAAGCGCTCCTTATAGACGGGTATTTCCAACAGTTCGTTGCTGTCAAGAGGCGTCGCCAAAAGTGCCACATCCAGTTCTCCGCATTCAAGTCGTGAGATGATGGCGGACGCCCTTGTTTCTTCGACATGTAATTGTATATCGGGATGATTGGCAGACAGATATTTGAACATCTTGGGCAACAGATAAGGAGCCACGGTTGAGATAATGCCGAGCGATACTTTTCCAACAGATTCTCCCTTTCGCACGGATATCAGTTCTCTGACTTGTGCAGCATTGAACAAGAGTTTTTTTGCCTGATTTATGATTTCTTCACCAATAGCCGTCGGTTTCACCGGATGTCTGGTGCGGTCAAATATGGTCACATCAAGCTCAAACTCAAGTTTTTGAACAAGAGATGACAAAGTAGATTGCGAGACATTGCACGATTCCGCAGCTTTTGCGAAATGTCGATATTTATCAACCGCCACTATATATTCCATTTGTTGTAATGTCATACTTTTTTGATTTTTATTCAATAAATTCGATGCAAAGATCGAAAAAATCTATTTTACAGAACATTGTTTTGTCTTAAATTTGCAAATAAAAAATTATATATGATACAAATAGATAAGAATATATGTCCTCATGACCATATATGTCCTCTCATCAAGACGTGTCCTGTAGGGGCTATCTCACAGAATTCCGAGGGATTTCCAGTGATAGATTACGCCCTATGCATAGAATGTGGCAAGTGTGTCAGGAAATGCCCGATGAAAGCGATGAGGCAAACAGAAAAACGATAAAAACATGACTAATAGATCGGTTTAATAACTATTCCTTAATTGCATCATTCCTGAAACATGGCAGAAGCCGCAAAGAATTATTTTCAGGCAAAACCTGGTGTTCATTTCTTCCGGAGATTTTTTGTAACTTTGTGTCATGAGCCAAATGTATGCCAATGTCATTGTTCCGGTACCTCTTGACCCTGTTTTTACATACCGGATTCCAGATCAATTCATGGAATACGTGAAAACCGGATCACGCGTCATTGTTCCATTTGGCAGTTCAAAGTTCTACACCGGCATTGTGGAAAGCATAACTCCGGTCGCGCCTCAAAAGGATTTCACCATAAAGGATATTGCCCATGTTCCAGATGCAACACCTATACTGCGTCATCCGCAGTTGCGCCTATGGGAATGGATCTCTCAATACTATCTATGCTCACGCGGCGATGTGATGAGAGCCGCCCTTCCGGCCGGTCTTAAGATAGAAAGCGAGACCATGGTGGAATGCAACCCGGATATTGACGTTCATGATGCCGCGGCCGCTCTTACAGAACGTGAATTCTTCATCTGGCAGACGTTATATGAAGAAGGCCGGATGTCCCTTTCATTGCTCGCCACAAAAACAGGCGTCAGGAATCTCGGCCCGACAGCAAACCTGATGCTTGACAAAGGAACCGTCATAATCAGCGAGAAACTTACAGAACGGTTCAAGCCGAAGAAAGAGGAATACCTGCGCATAGCTCTGACACGCGGTGATGAAAACGCCCTCCACGAGGCATTCAAAGCCATGCATAATGCCCCGCAACAGCAAAAACTGTTCATGACATTGCTTGAGATGTCATCTTTCATGCACTGCGACAAACCATTGGTAGAAGTGACACGCAGCTCGGCCATTGATCGGGCAGAAGCCACTCCGGCTACGATAAGCGCATTGAAAAAGAAAGGACTGATAGAATCATACTCACGACAGACCTCAAGATTCTCAACAGCAATAAAAGGGACAGGATGTCTGCCGCAACTTTCCGAGGCGCAGAAAAAGGCATTGGACGATATCCGGAAAACATTCATTGAAAAGAAAACGACATTGCTCCACGGAGTTACGGCAAGCGGCAAGACGGAAATATATATGCATCTTATATCGGAAACTCTTTCCCTTGGCCGTCAGGTTCTGTATCTTGTTCCGGAAATTGCTCTCACAACACAGCTCACGGAGCGTATCCAACGCATTTTCGGTGACAAAGTGATCATATATCATTCACGTTTTTCAGACAACATCCGTGCCGAGATATGGAGGAAAATCCTTGACGGCAACCGCCCGTGCATAGTGATAGGCGCACGTTCATCAGTGTTCCTGCCTTTTGCCCAGCTGGGACTGGTTATTGTTGATGAAGAGCATGAAGCCGGATATAAACAATATGATCCCGCTCCACGCTACAATGCCCGCGATGTTGCCATTGTACTTGCAAAAATGCATGGAGCCTGCACATTACTGGGAAGTGCCACCCCCACAATCGAGACATACTACAAAGCCCTGAACGGCAAATTCGGCCTTGTATCATTGACAGAACGATTCACAAACGTTGTGCTGCCCTCCATAAAGATTGTGGACATGGGACTTGAATACCGTAAAAAATCCGTGACGGGTGCATTTGCGGATGACACTGTCAAACTTGCACGCAAAGCAGTCTCCGATGGCAGTCAGGTGATTTTCTTTCACAACCGCCGCGGTTTTGCGCCGATGGCACGGTGCAAGGCCTGCGCCGACATACCACATTGCCGACACTGCGACGTGTCACTTACCTATCACCGTGCTCTCCAGAAACTTGTGTGCCACTACTGCGGCACAATGTATGACATGCCGTCTGTCTGCGCCGTATGCGGCGAGCCGGCAATTGAAATAGTGGGATTCGGGACTGAGCGCGTGGAAGATGACATTGAGAACATCTTTCCCGATGCCCGCGTTCTAAGAATGGATCTTGACACAACGCGCAAGAAAGATGACTATGCCAACATCATAGACGCATTTTCCGAACACAAGGCCGATATACTTGTCGGTACACAGATGGTGACAAAAGGTCTTGATTTCGCGCATGTCACCGCCGTTGGTGTTCTTAATGCGGACATGCTGATCAACCAACCTGATTTCCGGGCGGCGGAACGCGCTTTCAACATGCTTGAACAAGTTGCCGGACGTGCAGGCCGTCAGAATGTTGCCGGACAGGTCATTGTCCAGACACGTCAACCGGGTCATCCTGTCATCTCATTCCTCAAAGAACATGATTACGCAGGATTTTACGCCTATGAGCTTGAGGAACGGCGTGCGTTCACCTATCCGCCGTTCGCAAGAATAATACACGTATACATAAAACATCGCGATTCAAGACGTATAAACGGTGTGGCAGACCGTTATGCACAGGAACTGAGACGGCTGCTCGGCAACCGTGTGTTCGGGCCTGAAGAACCTGTTGTGGCACGCATACAGAACCTCTATATCCGCAAGATCATGCTAAAGATTGAACCCAATGCCTCAATGGTATCTGTAAAAAACATACTCAGGGACACCTATGTCAGGCTCATGACAGAGTCAGCCATGCAAGGTACCACAGTATACTATGACGTGGACCCCCAATAATTGCGTAATCCAAAAAAAATCACTACCTTTGCGTTTTGAAAAATAGTAATCATCCAATAGATGAAGATCAACAATGACGAAATATCCCTGCTTGTTGAGACAAGTTGGGAAGTCTGCAATAAAATCGGCGGCATCTATACGGTACTTTCCACCAAAGCCAAGACGCTTGAACAGCTCTATCCCGGCAAAGTGGTTTTTATAGGACCGGATGTATGGTCTGAAGATGTACCGTCACCTTATTTCACGGAAACATCCACTCCTCTTGACAAATGGCGTGACTCCGTGATGCTTCCGGAAGGAGTAGCCGTACGTGTAGGATATTGGGAAATACCCGGACGCCCTCTTGCAGTTCTTGTCAGTTTTGATGGAATGTATGCTGTCAAGGATGAATTCTACACAAAAATGTGGAATCTATATGGCGTTGACTCCCTCCATGCCTATGGTGATTATGACGAAGCCTGTGCATTTGCCCATGCCGCAGGTGTGGTGGCCAAAAGCCTGTTCCGTTATGCCGGACTTGACAGACAACCGGGTGGCATAGCTCATTTTGACGAATGGACAACCGGAATGGGACTGCTGTACATCAAGCATGTACTTCCCGCCGTTGCCACCGTTTTCACAACCCATGCCACAAGCATAGGACGCAGCATCTGCGGCAACGGGAAACCCTTATATGATTATCTGAAAGGATACAACGGTGACCAGATGGCAGCGGAGCTGAACATGCAGTCCAAGCATTCTCTTGAAAAAGCCGCCGCACACAACGCCGACTGTTTCACAACTGTCAGCGGCATAACCGCCATTGAATGCGCACAGCTTCTGGAGCGCAAACCGGATGTGGTTACCCCGAACGGCTTTGAACAGGACTTTGTTCCATCGCCGCGTGCCTACGCGCCCAAACGACGTGCCGCACGCCTTGCGCTTATGCGTGCAGCCTCAGCGCTTACAGGCTGTCAGTTCAACGATGATACTTTCATTGTGGCCACATCAGGACGTTGCGAATATCGCAACAAAGGTCTGGATGTGTTTCTTGATTCAATAAACTTACTACGGAATGCATCTGAAACACGACATACCCTTGCCTTTGTGATGGTTCCGGGATGGGTAGCCGGTCCGCGTTTTGACCTGCGCGAGGCCATTGACAACAAAACCACATCACGTCTGGACACACCGGTGCTTACGCATTGGCTGAACAATCCGGACAGCGATGCTGTGTTGTCACGCATAAATGCCCTCGGCTTCCACAACACTCCTGACGACACGGTTACCGTGATCTATGTCCCATGCTATCTGAATGGTGCCGATGGAATATTTGACAAAACATATTACCAGCTTCTGCCGGGAATGGATGCCACCGTATTCCCAAGCTATTATGAGCCATGGGGCTACACCCCGCTTGAAAGCATAGCATTCGGCATCCCCACAGTCACAACATCACTCTCCGGATTCGGCCGCTGGATCATTGATAATTTCAAGAATGGTTTTGACAATTGCGGAGTGAATGTGATAAACCGCACTGATTCCAACTATAATGACGTGTGTACCGATATCGCGGCATCATTGCGTGACCTGATGGGTATCTCCGCCACCGGTTCAAAGGCAATTGCTGCCGCATGCCGCGCAACTGCCGCAGAAGCCGAATGGGAGCATTTCATAAAATACTATGAAGATGCTTATAGCTTTGCCATTTTCCAGGCAGACAAAAGGATGGCAAAGTCCATGAATGAGAAGAATTGAATATTAACCAAATAAAATATAGTCTTAACAATGAAACTTCCGGTAAGTGAAACAAATGCACCCGTGTGGCGTGACATTACAGTTATTTCAGAACTTCCCGAACAACTCAAACCGCTTAATGAACTCGCCAAAAATCTCTGGTGGGTATGGAATAGCGAAGCAAAGACAATGTTCCGCTCCCTCAACCCCGATCTTTGGCGCGCCACCGGCGAAAATCCGGTGATGCTCCTGCAACAGCTGTCATCAGAACGCCTTGAAGAAATTCTGGCAGACAAAGACATGATGGAGCGTATCAGCGCAATATACAAAGACTTCAAGGAATACATGGCAGTCCCGATGCGCAAGGATGTTCCCTCTGTATCATATTTCTCAATGGAATACGGCCTGTGCAACTGTCTGAAGATATATTCAGGCGGTCTCGGTGTGCTTGCCGGCGACTACATCAAGGAAGCCTCAGACAGCTGCGTTGACATGACCGCAGTCGGATTCCTGTACCGTTTCGGCTATTTCACACAGACACTGAGCGTTGACGGCCAACAGATTGCTAACTATGAGCCCCAGAACTTCAACCAGCTGCCCATAGAGCAGGTGCTTGATCACAACGGCAAACCGATGATTCTGGAAGTACCCTTCCCGGGCCGCATAATCTACAGCCACGTATGGCGCGTCAATGTGGGCCGTATGAAACTCTATCTGATGGACACTGACTTTGACATGAACAGTGAATTTGACCGTCAGATCACACATCAGCTCTACGGCGGCGATTGGGAAAACCGCATCAAACAGGAATACATGCTTGGTATAGGCGGCGTGCTGATGCTTCAGAAACTGGGCATAAACAACCGGCTATACCATTGCAACGAAGGCCATGCGGCACTGCTCAACCTGCAGCGTCTTGTTGACTATGTGCAGAAAGACCATCTTGATTTCAACACCGCGCTTGAAATTGTGCGCGCATCATCCCTCTACACAGTCCATACCCCCGTTCCGGCCGGTCATGACTATTTTGACGAAGGTCTCTTTGGCAAATACATGGGTGAATATCCCGCCAAACTCGGCATATCATGGAACGACCTCATGAATATGGGCCGTGAAAATCCCAATACCAATGAACGGTTTTCAATGAGCGTGTTCGCTCTAAACACATGTCAGGAAGCCAACGGCGTGAGCTGGCTTCACGGCGAAGTGTCAAAGAAAATGTTCGCCGGCATATGGAAAGGATACTCATGGGAAGAAAGCCATGTGGGATACGTGACCAACGGAGTCCATATGCCCACATGGGCTGCTTCAGAATGGAAAGCATTCTATGCCGAGAAACTTGGCAAGCAAGTGTTTGTTGACCAGAGCAACCCCGACGCCTGGAAAGGCATATTCAAAGTTCCCGATGAAGAGATCTGGAACATGCGCATGACCCTCAAAAACAAATTCATCAATTTTGTAAAGCGGGATTTCAAGGCCAAATGGCTTGCAAACCAGGGTGATCCCTCACAGGTCATGAGCATTCTGGACCGTATCAACCCCAATGCGCTCATCATAGGTTTTGCACGTCGTTTCGCCACCTATAAACGTGCACATCTGCTATTCACTGATCTTGAACGTCTTGACAAGATAGTGAACAATGAACAGTTCCCCGTGCAGTTCATCTTCTCCGGAAAAGCACATCCCGCTGACGGCGCCGGTCAGGGTCTGATAAAGCGCATCATGGAAATATCACGCATGCCGCAGTTCCTCGGAAAAATCATATTCCTTGAGGACTACAACATGATTGTTGCAAAGAGACTTGTGACAGGCGTTGATATCTGGCTCAACACCCCCACCCGCCCCTTGGAAGCCTCCGGAACATCCGGCGAGAAAGCAGAGATGAACGGCGTCCTCAATTTCTCCGTGCTTGACGGATGGTGGTACGAAGGATACCGTTTCAACGAAAAAGCCGGATGGGCACTCACTGACAAGCGCACATTCACAGATCAGGCACAGCAGGATAAACTTGATGCCGCCACAATCTACTCAATGCTTGAAAATGAGATAATCCCCCTCTATTTCGCCAAGAACTCCAAAGGCTACTCACCTGAGTGGATACAGTACATAAAAGGTTCAATCGGCGACATA
The DNA here is from genome assembly GCA_030536615.1 of Bacteroidales bacterium. GTDB lineage: Bacteria > Bacteroidota > Bacteroidia > Bacteroidales > Muribaculaceae > CAG-873. Next base: position 15,150 of record JAUNPQ010000056.1, read on the forward strand.
GCGCCCCATTTCACCATGAAACGCATGATTGATGACTACATCTCACGTTTCTATGACAAAGAAGCCGAGCGTTGCAACAGCCTTTGCGCAGACAACTTCAAACTTGCCCATGAAATAGTTGCCTGGAAAGAGAAAGTCATCTCTCTCTGGAACGGCATCAAAGTGTTTGACATTAAACAACATGGTGAACTCACCAGCAGTGTGACCGGCAATCCTTTTAAAGTCGAGATCATTGTTGATACCAACGGACTTGGAGAAGATCTCGGCATCGAAATGGTGACATACCGCATTGAGGACGGAGAAGAGAAATTTGAAGGAACCCGCAATTTCAAAGTTATCAAGACCGAAGGCGATGTGCTGACATATGAACTGACCTCCAAAGTCAAAGATGCCGGCGTGTTCCGCTATGGATTCCGCATGTATCCCAAAAATCCGGCTCTCCCCCACCGTCAGGACTTTGCTATAACACGCTGGATCTGATAATTATCAGTCAATCCTATAATGTTCCATGGCGCGCCATGCGCAGCTAAGACATATCCTTTTACTAAAGACACCGCATCCTATTGATGCGGTGTCTTTAGTGTCAATTACAAAAATCCATGTTCATGAATGCGGATAAGCGCAAAAATGCCGCGGCAACTATTGCACAGAACAAAATTAATACGTACCTTTGCACCCGTCAACCACAATGAAAGTCATGGTACCTTGGCCGAGTGGTTAGGCATCGGTCTGCAAAACCGAGTACAGCAGTTCGAATCTGCTAGGTACCTCAAAAGAATAATGGCGTCAGTCTTTGACGCCATTATTTTTTCCCACTTTCCAAATCCTTCTCCTGAATCTATCTCTTTTTATTGACAATCCGTTCGACCTGCGAACGCATGTCTAAGCGAGAGTAATGCAAAATGTTTTTTCATTGCCCTGGAATATAGCAAAATGAGATTGGGATCAATCACCTTTGAG
>JAUNPQ010000057.1 GCA_030536615.1 Bacteroidales bacterium
GGATCATTGACGGGGAAACCGTCCACACCGGCTTATCATGGTCACACATATGGGACAAGGAAGGCATATATTATGTTACTATTGAAGCAGAAAATTCGGCAGGGAAAACAACATCTGAGATAAGAGTTGACGTTGTAGACCTGACACCGCCTATAATTTCACTGATGATCCCCGAGGGGGGGATATATCTTCTGCCGGATCAGGAGTACACCTTTTCTCCGTCAATACAGCATAATTCACCCGATGATGGCTTTACCATACGGTGGTACGTCAATGGTCAGGAAAAGGCACAAACAGAGAAATTCACTTTTAAAGGCGAAGCAACAGGCATATATCACATCATCGTAGAGGCAGCAAATAATGACGGAACAACAAAGCGCGAGTTTGAAATAAATGTCAGTGAAACACTGCCATGCTCAGTGGCATTCATCTCGCCGATGTTCACACGGACAACCGACGAACGTTCTACCTTGCCGGGACGGCCCGTATGCCTCAGGACTCACACCGAATATTTCACCAATGCCGCCTTCTTCTGGAAAGTATTGCCCGATGACGGCGTCACAATAAAGAGATCCACTAACGGACAAATGGCCACAGTGACTATGAGCCATGCAGGGCGATACACCGTAACTGTCAGTGCCGAAGAGACAATAACGGGACGGAAGCACACAGCATCCGCAGCCATAACAATAAATTGCCTGACCGGCAGTGAGCTCACTTACATGCGGCCTGCCACTTCCGCATCATCACCATACAGCACCACTGTATATGAATATATCCCCGCTCCGGGCCAATTCATAAATGACACCCGTGGCGATGCCGGCATGACAGGAGCCGAAACAGTTCCCGCCGCTGCTTCGGCATGGGCACAGGGACGTCTTGCGCTACAGAGATATGTGTCACTCGGTGCTTTCGGCGGACATATAATTGTAGGGTTTGACCACAGCATTATGGCCGGATCGGCTGAATACGATATTTTAATCGGAGGAAATGCTATACGCAGTACAATCGGCGGCAGCAACGAACCGGGTATTGTCTGGGTCATGCAGGATATAAACGGCAATGGACTCCCTGACGATGAATGGTACAGGCTCAAAGGAAGCGATGACAACAGCCCCGGTGCCGTAGCTGACTACTGCGTCACATATTACCGCCCGACTTCACCACATACTTACACGTTATGGTCCGACAATATGGGCAATTCAGGGAAAGTGGATTATTGCGGCGCTTATCATTCACAACCATACTATTATCCGTTATGGATAACACAGGAATGTTACACGCTGCATGGATTTCTGCTGCCACCGAACAACTCACTTGACGCGGTGACAGGTATGTGGAATAATGCCGCATATGGTTGGGGATATGCAGACAACATGGGTAGTGACTCTTTTTCCGCAGATCCTGAAACCGGTGCAGGACAGAGAAACGGGTTCAGAATCTCAAATGCCGTGTGTGCCGACGGAACTCCGGTTGAGCTGAAATATATCGATTTTATAAAGGTACAGACCGGTGTGATGGCTAAAAGCGGTCCTTTAGGAGAAGTGTCTGCCGAAGTCACCTTCTTCCGCGACAATTCAATGTAGACATGCGTTATAGGATACACCTGCCTCTGCTTACTATCCTGACGCATCTCGTCATTATGATGACTGGCTGCATGGAATGGGACAACGGACCTGACAACGACGGGCCGTTTGAAGTCCGCGGTTCGGGACTATTCATCATAAATGAAGGTAATTTTCAGTATGGCAACGCCACATTGTCATATTATGACCCTACGGACAGAAAAGTTGAGAATGAGATATTCATCCGTGCAAATGACATGCGTCTTGGAGATGTTGCACAGTCAATGACAATTTCAGACGATGGCAGAGGTTGGATAGTTGTGAACCACAGCCATGCCGTGTTTGCCATCAATACTGAGACGTTCAAGGAATGCGGACGCATCACGGGACTGCCGTCGCCAAGATATATTCATTTCATAAACGCGCACAAAGCATATGTCACGCAACTGTGGGACAATCATATATACATAATAGACCCCACGTCATACGCCATCACAGGAACAATCACTGTGCCGGATATGGAGCCCGAAAACAGCTCTACAGAACAAATGGTACAGTTCGGTAAATATGTTTTCTGCACATGCTGGAGCTATCAGAACAGAGTCATTAAAATTGACACTGAGACTGATCAGGTTATAAACTCCCTGACCGTCGGCATCCAGCCACAATCAATAGCTCTTGATGCAAACGGCAAATTATGGGTCTTGACCGACGGTGGCTATGAGGGGAGTCCTTACGGGTATGAAGCGCCGACACTCTGCCGTATTGATCCTGAGACCATGACTGTTGAAATGAGATTCCGCTTTAAGATGGGTTCGTCTCCACGCTCGTTGCAGACAAACAGAGCACGTGACACACTCTATTGGCTTGACGATGATGTATGGAGAATGTCTATAAATGAGACACGGCCACCCTTAAAACCAATCATAATGTCGCGTGATACAAAGTATTATGGTCTTACAATTGACCCTGTCAATAGTGAGATCTATGTTGCCGATGCCATTGACTATCAACAGCAGGGCATCATATACAGATATACTGCATCAGGCACGTTCATGGAGAGTTTCTATGTTGGGATATCTCCCGGCGCTTTCTGTTGGAAAAAATGAAAAAAAACGCCGCCATATTTATATATATGATATTTCTATGCATTGCTGCATTGGCATGGAATGAATCAGCGGCGCAGTCAGTGAACAGGCTGCGGGAAATTGTTGTGACCACGCGACGCCCCCTCAAAGACATAGGAGTGCAGAAAACAGACATTGACTCGGCAATGCTCAAGGAGAACATTGCTCTCAGCATGGCTGACATACTGACTTTCAATTCATCTGTGTTTGTCAAGAACTATGGTCGTGCCACCCTCTCCACTGTAGCATTCCGAGGCACATCGCCAAGCCACACGCAAGTCACCTGGAACGGTTTGCGCCTCAACAGTCCTATGCTCGGCATGACTGATTTCTCTACCATCCCGGCTTATTTCATTGACTCCGCCACACTGCTGCACGGCACATCATCCATAAATGAGACCGGAGGCGGACTGGGAGGATTGGTGCGTCTGTCCTCAATGCCGGACATTCACGACGGATGGAATATGCAGTATATCCAGGGAATTGGCTCATTCAGCACTTTCGATGAATTTCTGAAAGTGACATACGGTTCGGAAAAATTGCAGACATCCACACGAATAGCATATTCGTCATCGCCAAACGACTATAAGTACATCAATCACGACAAAAAAGTAAACATATACGATGACAACCATAATATCATAGGTCAATATCATCCCACAGAGCGCAATAAAAGCGGAGCATTCAATGACTTCAACATACTTCAGGACATATTCCTGAATATTGACAGTCAAAACCGTATCGGACTAAATGTGTGGTTCACCGACTCACGTCGGGAGCTTCCGTTGCTCACTGTTGACTACGGATCAGATACGGAATTCATTAACCGGCAGCATGAACACACCCTGCGCTCTGTTGTCAGCTGGAATCATTCTACCGCCAAATGGCACACAGCACTGAAGGGCGGTTGGCTGAATACTGAGATGAAATATATCTACAAACGTCAGGTCGCTGCCGGAGGCATAATGAAGTCCATGACAGACTCACACAGCCGTGTAAACACCTTGTACGGGCAGGCTGACGGAGGCTATACCCCTGCACGGGGATGGTATATAACCGCCAGTGCCGCATTGTATCAGCACTTTGTCAGAAGCGAAGACCGCAGCATTGTCACCGCATCAGGTGACAATGCCATTGTAGGGTATGACAAAGGACGCGTGGAGTTTTCGGGATCAGCATCCGTAAAATGGCAACCATATGACCGTCTTGGCATGTCTGTTGTTCTCAGAGAAAGCATGTTCGGTAATAAATGGGCCTCATTAGTTCCTGCGTTCTTCATTGACGGCACGATAAGCCGACGGGGAAACATAATGGCTCGGGCATCTGTTTCTCGTAATCATAAGTTCCCCACCCTCAATGACATGTATTTCATGCCCGGTGGCAATCCTGACCTGAAATCAGAGCATGGGCTGAGCTATGATGCCGGAATCAGCTGTGACATCGGCAAATCAGGCATATATGGACTGGATGCGTCAGTGTCTTGGTTTGACTCATATATCTCAGACTGGATTCTCTGGCTTCCCACAACAAAAGGATTCTTCTCGCCACGCAATGTGGGGAAAGTGCACGCATACGGGGTGGAGACGCATGCAAATCTTGAATTACAGCCGATGAAAGATTGGTTTCTATACCTCAATGGATCAGCATCGTGGACACCGTCCGTGAATCAGGGTCCGGCATTGTCACCGGCAGACCGCTCTGTCGGCAAGCAACTTCCTTATGTGCCTAAATGGTCTGCCTCACTTACCGGGCGTCTTGCATGGCGCTCATGGATGTTTACCTACAAATGGTGTTTTTATTCAAGAAGATACACAATGTCGAGCAATGACGTTTCAATTACAGGAAATCTGCCGGCTTACTTCATGAGTAATATCTCCCTCGAAAAATCACTGGCATTCCGCCCGGTTGACCTACAGTTGAATCTTGCCATCAACAACCTTTTCAATGAAGATTATCTTTCAGTGCTTTCACGCCCCATGCCGGGTATAAATTTTGAATTTTTCATCTCGGTTACACCCAAATTTCTTAACAAAAAAAGAAAACAATGAGACAACAGACAGCAATTCTGCTTTTTCTTGCGCATCTTCTTGTCTTTGCATTCTCCGCATGCTCGAACAAATCCACACATAATTCCGAAAATTCCGCTTATAATGACACCATCTATGCTCCGCAATATGCCACCGGATTTGCCATAAGGGGTGACAAAACAAAAGCCGCCACAATAATAGAGACATATAATCCATGGCAAGGAGCACAAGGCGTTGAAAATTCATTGTTCATAGCACGCAATGGCGAAATTCCTCCAACCGGTTTCAAAGGGCAGATTCTTAAAGATGGAGCCAACAGAATTGTCGCGATGTCATCAACCCATGTTGCGATGTTAGACCGGCTCGGCGCATGTGACCGGATAACCGGTATATCCGGGAAAGACTATGTGAATTCCGGAAACGTGAGGTCAAACCTTGACTATATTTATGAAGTTGGATATGAGGGGAATATAAATTATGAGAATATCATAGCCGCCAATCCGGACATTGTACTGCTTTACGGTGTAAGCGGTGCATCATCAATGGAGGGCAAACTTAAGGAATTAGGAATACCATATATATATATCGGTGATTATCTTGAGGAATCGCCACTGGGAAAAGCCGAGTGGATGATTGTGCTGGCGGAACTCATTGGCAAGAAGGATTCCGGTATCAAAGAACTACAGGCCACCGCCTCTCGTTACAATGGGCTGAAAGGAAAAGCCGCATCAGTCACCCACAGGCCAACAGTGATGCTCAATGCCCCTTACGGCGATTCATGGATGGTAGCTCCCGATGGCAGCTACATATCGACAATCATCCGCGATGCCGGAGGAAAATATGTCTATGATAATATCAAAGGTAACGTTTCCAAGGCCATTGACCTTGAAGAAGCCTACACCACAACCGCCTCAGCCGATTTCTGGCTCAATGCCGGAAATTTCACCACACTCCGCGAATTGCAGTCTGCGCTTCCAAAGTTTTCAGAAACAAAGCCGGTCATAAATAAACATGTATATTCAAACAATCTCCGCACAAACGCGAACGGAGGCAACGACTATTTTGAAAGTGCCATTGTTAATCCTGACTTTGTTCTGGGAGATGTGATGAGGATTCTTCACCCCGAAATAATGCAAAATCCGGATTCACTTGTCTATTATCGACATTTAGAGGATATTTAGAGGGTGTTTAAAACGCATTGCAGATATCATTGTGTTTTAGTAACTTTGCATTGGGTATAAACGCCTGATACGGGCATTTCACATTCATCAAAATGACATAATATCATCCAAAATGAAAATACTTTCAAACGAGGATATCTCTGACTTGGAGAAGATAACTCTGGCAGCGGAGGAACTAACATCAATAGAACTGATTGATAATGCCGCCGATGCAATTTCAGCGGAAATAATGTCCCGCTGGCTTCCGGGCAATCGCGTCCTGATTTTTGCCGGTTGGGGCAATAACGGAGCGGATGCCCTTGCAACCGCCGCAATACTTGCCCAACAGGGATATGCCCCTGAAATATACCTGTTCAACATACATGGCAACAAACTGACCCCTGAATGCAGAATATGTCGTGACAGGTTGCTGAACACCTGTGCCGGCTCCATAAAATTTCTTGAGATAACCGGCAAAGAACCTTTTACATGGCCTGAGATAGATGCCGATTGTCTTGTCATTGACGGCATGTTCGGCAGCGGTCTAAACGGTCCTTTGCCTCGTTCGTTCCAATTGATAGTGCACAACATAAATCAGAGCGGTGCCACCGTAATTGCCATTGACATGCCCTCAGGGCTGATGTCTGAGTGGAATGGAGCGCAATCGCGCGAGAACATGATTCATGCTTCGCTCACACTTGCTCTGACAGCACCAAGGCTGTCTTTCCTGCTTGCGGAGAACGCGCCAGCGGTGGGAGAGTGGAAAGTTCTTGATATCGGCATAAGCCACAATGCCCTTCGCGATGCACCATATACTTATTATCTTGTAGAAAAGAATACCGTGTCGCGTTTTTTGCCGCCGAGAAATACTTTCAGCAGCAAGAAAGATTATGGAAGCGCGCTTATATGTGCGGGCAGCTATGGTATGTTCGGAGCTGCCTGCCTTTCAGCCACCGCAGCCCTGCGTGCCGGTGCAGGAAAAGTCACAGTGATGTCAGCCTCCGATGGGATTCCGGTATTACAGTCAGCTGTTCCATGCGCCATGTTCCGAGACGGCGGCAAAGGGAGAGTAATCAATTCAATAAAAGATACCGACAAATACAGTTCCGTGGCAATTGGCCCCGGAATAGGAACAGACCATGCAACCATCGATGCACTTGAAAGCGTTCTGAAAGCACATAACGCCGCATCGAAACCGCTTATCCTTGATGCCGATGCGTTGAATTGCATAGCATTGCGTCCGTTGCTGCTCAACTATCTCCCCGTATTATCAATCCTGACACCCCATGCCGGCGAATTTGACAGGATATTCGGTGAAAACGCCACTGACGAGGATCGGCTGCGCCGAGCCATAGAGATCTCCAGATATCACAAAGTCATCATAATTCTGAAAGGGAGATTCACTGCGATAGTACGCCCGGATGGAAAAATTTTCTTCAACTCATCAGGTACCCCGGCAATGGCTACTCCCGGAAGCGGAGATGTTCTCACAGGTATCATAGCCGCATTCATGGCGCAAGGATATAAACCTGAAAAGGCGGCATTCATTGCGACATACGTACATGGCGTTGCCGGAGAGTTAGCTGCATCGCGTCAGGGTGAATATGGCGTCACAGCCACAGATATTGCCGACAACATAGGCCGGGCCATTAAAAACATTCAGGAATAACAACCAACCACAGATAACCCCATGATATCCAGAATCATCAGCAACAGTATCATTGGAATAACCATTTGTCTTTGCTCAAATGGAACATCAGCACAGACAACCCAACGCTTCACCGCCAACAAGGCATCAGAATATGCCATTGTCTATTCGCTTCCGCTGACAGCGCTCGATGTTATAGTTGAGACCAGTCACACCGTTGAGGAACCGGGTGAATTTGTAAACTATGCAAAACGTCATCTGGGAATATCGGACGCCATACGTTCTCCCCGGAATACGGTAGCAGTAAAAAGCATCACGATTATTCCGCGGGGAGTACCTGATCCGGACAACCGCTGGCAAGTTCAGTTCAAGAACGGCAGTCAGGTGTCAATGCTGATGACCGATGCAGGCATACCCCTTGCACTGAATCTTGATGAAGTGGAACTGCCGGAGACACCTGCACTTCCTGTCGCGGTAGCTCCCGAGCCAACCCCCTTGCAACGCGATGCAGCAAGGCAGGCAGTGACTCTTGATATTTCACGGGCAACATCCGCGGCAAAAAAAGCTGAACTGACCGCTCAACGCATCTTTGAACTCAGAGAACAGCGGGGAGAAATCATCAGCGGCAACGCCGACAATATGCCTCCCGACGGCGATGCCATCAAAGTTGCACTTGAAGAGCTCAATGCACAGGAGGCTGCGCTTACAGCAATGTTTGCAGGCACACGCCAGACATTCACAAATGTGAATACCGTAACATTCATACCCGGTGAATCTGACACCTCAGGAGTTGTAATAGCACGTGTTTCTCCCCTTGAGGGCATTGTGCAGACAAATGACCTGTCAGGCATTCCTCTCACTCTTGACATGACTGTTAATGAACGTGCCGTTCTTCCGGTCAATGAAAAAGGAGAAACCAAACGGTTTCCCAAGGGAGGGGTAGCCTATACAATACCCGGCACAGCGACAATAACATTGTCATTCAACGGAAAAGAAGTTGCCTCACAGACGTTCCCGCTGGCTCAGTTAGGCGTGACTTTCGGAATTGATCCAAACCTGTTCACTGACAAGAAGTCGCCGGCATTCATAGAATTCTCGCCGGTCACAGGAGCCATCACACGCCTTGACACAATTACCCCCCAGACCAAATAAACCAAAAGCATTGGCGGGCGTTATATAGGCAGATGCCGATGCATCTGCCTTATTTATTTCTTATCATCATCACAATGCACAAAATACTACTGACCGTAATGGCCATCGCGACAATCAACGCAATGGCGGTAACGCCTGATCTAAGCAAAATAGCTGACATCATGGAATCCCATCCATGTACCTCCGCTGCAATTGACTATGAAATAATGCTGCCGTCGGCGGCAGACCCCGTAACATACCATATCACAATTGAAAGCGCCACGGACAAGGCTGATTCAATCATCGGCGGCAGCTACCTCATTGACTGGCGGTTACCCCGTCCAAAGGGCGAAAGCCATGGTTTCGCAGCATATTTTGACGGAAATCATTTCCGTTTCCGCGATGTCAAGCTTCAGGAATATCACGCCAAAGAGAACATAGCGCCTTTTCTTGGCCCGAAAGGAATTGCACGGCAGGCGCAGTTCGCAGACCTTGTGCCGTTTATATTTGCAGACAAACTCAGGCAGATTGAAGCGGATTCGTCATATAAATACTCCATAACAGAACGCAACGGAAAAATAAACATACAGGGCATACAGAATATAAGCGGTTATGATGCCCTGGAATTTGATTATATTCTTGATGCCACAACCATGCTCCCGGTCAGCATGGACATGGAATATAATCCGGCATCCATATCGGAGCAGACTGTCAACATAACGTTTTCATGGACAACTCCGGATGGAACATGTCCAATCTTCTCCGAAAAAAAGCTCATGAGCCGTTACCCTGAAATATTTGACAAATTCCGCACCTCAAATTTTCATGTCCTCAGCATGCTCGGCCATGAAATACCCCAGTTCTCAGTGCCGACAACAACCCATGAGCGCTACACATACGACAAAGGTCGCGGCTTCCGTCAGCCCACATTACTGGCATTCCTTGATGCCTCAGGTCCGACATCAGCGGACATAGCACGTCAGATTCGTCAGGCTGCCACTGTATCACCATATCCTTTTGATGTCATTTATCTGTCAGGAAGCAATGACATCGAAGCCTGCGAGACCCTAACAGGAAACCTGCACGAGGGAGAGACATCCCTTATCGGAGCGCAGTCACTCATACGTAACTGTGGCATAAATGCTTTCCCCACTCTGCTTTTCTGCTCTAAGGATGGAATAATTAAAGAAATTGAAATAGGCGCTAATCAAAACCTTCCTGAAATTGTTATACAGAAAATGGCTTTCTGCCGTTAAATGATCTTAACTTCAGCATTAATCTCAAAACAAATACAAAAATGCACACCGTCTATTTTAAAGGTAATCCCTGCCACACCTACGGCACTCTGCCCGCTCCGGGCGAGAAAGCACATTGCTATCACCTTGTCAACAGCGATCTGGTTGATTTCAAATGCACCGATTATGCCGGAAAACGTGTTGTACTCAACATTTTTCCAAGTCTTGACACGGCAGTATGTGCCGCCAGCGTAAGGCGCTTCAATGCCGAAGCAGCCGGTCTCAAGAACACTGTCGTTATCTGTGTGTCAATGGACCTTCCATTTGCCGGAAAACGTTTCTGCACCGCCGAGGGCATAGAAAATCTTGTAGTCGCATCGGCATTCCGCTCTCCTCTTTTCGGCCAGAAATATGGTGTTCAACTTGTAGACGGTCCATTGGCCGGACTGCTGAGCAGGGCCGTGGTTGTGCTTGACGAGAACCGCAATGTCCTCTATTCACAGCTTGTTGAAGAAATAACCAATGAGCCTGACTACAAAGGTGCTCTATCCGTGCTTAAAGGCTGAACGTCTTTTTAAAGACTGATTCACAGCCCTGAGAGACTTTGAAGCGGGCCAGCCCTTCCGAGACTGTTCCATGTTCTGAACTTGGTCCTACGTCAACAATCTTTGCGCCTATTTCCCTGCACCATCGGAATACTTCCGGAACAAGACGGCCCATCACTGTCCCGTTGTTGCCGGCAACGGGAATATCTCCCCAATATACAACCTGAAAGATTCCGGGAGCAACCCGATGCAACTGGCATGCAGCCACATCACATCCGTCAAGTGTCAGCACACCGAATTCCGCACTAACCAATGGCGCTGTTCTTACAACGTCATCAAGTGACATCCGCAACGGATAACCGTGAGCGTTTCTGTTAGCTTTTATCACGGCATAGGCACGTGCTATGTCTTCTTCGCTATTCCGGGACAATGGGATAAAGCTAAAATCCATTTCCAGAGATGTCCGGTATTTGCGTCGGGCAAGCCTGTGCATTGACTCATTTATGTCCGGATGCGTCTCTATATTGTAATAATGATTGACGTCCTGATACAACAGCCGGCCATATTTCTCAAATGCAGCCTCACTCCTCTCAATAAATTCAGGATCATATATTGCAGGGGGCAGGGTGACAGTCAGTTTCAGGCCTCTGGAATGAACGAATTCGGACAATCCGGACACAACAGTATCCAGATCATTTATATCCGCTGTCCGTTCAGCCACAAATCCGGCAAAAGGCGCTGAAAAAGGTGACATCAAGCCGTTTTCACGCAAGCCGGCAACAAGACCGAAATTCTCACATATACGCAGATAAAGGATTCGCGCGCACTTATGCCTGTTCAGTTCTGAAAACTGAACGGTATTGTATATATGGCGTCCGCGGACATCTTGTTTTCCGAAACATCGTCCCCACTCTTCAGCTGTAAGAACCTCAACCATGACGTTTTTTATCAGATGACCAACAGGAATTATCTGCCTATATGGCGTGGCACATCCTTATTGTGCCCATTGAAAATGCGGATAGCGTTAGTGGTGAAAGCCTTACATTGCGAGCGTTTTAGGCCGGTCAACGCACTCCCTCCGTCATCATCAACAAATATCAGTCTGTAATTGTCTTGCGGACATGTACCTGTCACAACGAATACAAGCCTGTACTCCGCCTTGTCAAAATAAGCATTGCCTTTATCATCCCGTTTAATTATGGTACGTACCATGGCTCCGCCACGAGTGTCTGTTGTTCTCATGCCGGATATAAAATTTCCCAATGAATAAACAAGGAGTTGTCGTCTGCCCGTACGGGGATTCTCATGCACCTCCATAGGCTGAATCACATGCGGATGACCGCCTATAATCATATCGACATCAAGGTCAAGCAAGTACTTTGCCATTGATTTCTGCCATGAATCAGGCAAAAGTCTGTACTCAGTGCCCCAGTGTGGAATCACAACCACAAGTTCAGCGCCCGCTACCCGTGTTGATTCAATATCCCGGCGCATCTGCTCCCGGTCCGTATAATCAACCACCGCATCACCGCTTACACTCAATCCGTTTGTACAGAATGTGTAATTGAGAAAGCCCACTTTGAAGCCCTTAATGTTCTTTATTTGTGGAATTGCGCGTTTACGTGAGGCCGCATCTGAATATGTCCCTATATGGTCCACGCCAAGGCTGTCAAGGACCTGTACGGTCCGTTTCAGACCCCCGTCACGGCGATCAAGGGTATGATTGTTGCCGGTAAGGAGCATATCGAAGCCGGCATCACGCAACGCCTGCGCATAGCTGTCCGGAGTACAGAAACATGGATAACCGGAATAGCCCTTTCCGCCAAGAACGGTCTCGAGATTGACAACGGCATAGTCTGCGTCGGCAATCCACGGTGCCACAGCGCTGAAGCATTGCGAATAATCATAAGTATTGTCCGCTTCTCTGGCGGCGTCAAGTTGCCGCTGATGCTGCATGGCATCGCCGGCAAAGACAATGGTTGCCTCCTGAGCGGGGAACAGAAGGGATATCAGTGAGAACAGGAGAGGAAACGCAGAGAACATTTCTTTTTACAGCCTATGTCCCTGATTAGCCTTTGCAGCCTTGAGTGTGTTCTGCAAAAGACTGACAATTGTCATCGGGCCCACCCCCCCTGGAACAGGAGTAATGTATGAGCATTTGGGAGCTACGTTCTCAAAATCAACATCTCCACGCAGACGGCTGCCATTTGGCGCCAAAGGGTCAGGGACACGGGTTGTTCCGACATCTATCACAACAGCTCCATCCTTTACCATATCAGCTTTTACAAAACCGGGGATACCGATAGCCGAGATAAGGATGTCGGCGCGGCGGGTATGATCAGCGATATCAGGTGTCGCGCTATGGCACACTGTCACTGTTGCATTGCCCGGTTCTTCCTTACGCATCAGGAGTGAGGCCATAGGACGCCCCACAATATTGCTGCGTCCAAGCACAACGCAGTTCTTGCCGCGGGTCTTGATGCCATAACGGCTGAGAAGTTCCACGATACCGGCCGGTGTCGCACTTAGGAAACACGGCAAGCCAAGTTGCATTTTCCCCACATTCACCGGATGGAAGCCGTCAACGTCCTTGCGTGGATCTATCGCCTCGATAATCTCATCAGCATCAATATGCGCAGGCAAGGGGAGCTGGACAATGAATCCGTCAACAGAACTGTCAGCATTGAGTCTGGCCACTTCTGCCAGAAGTTCCTCCTTTGTGACCGTCTCATCAAAGCGTATAACAGTTGAATCAATGCCACATTCACCGCAGGCACGTGCCTTTGAGGCTACATATGCCTCACTGCCGCCGTCATGGCCAACAATCACAGCGACAAGATGAGGTGCCCGGAAGCCGGCAGCTTTCATGGCGGCAACCTCCTCACGGATTTCGGCACGGATGGTTTTGGCCGTGGTTTTTCCGTCAATAATCTCTGTCATTTACAGTATTGGCTGTTTTTGTCATCGTGGCATGCCGGGCAGTCCGCCACCGGCTTTCATCTGTCTCTTCATGTCGCGCATCTGCTTCATCATCTTCATGGGATTTTTGTTGGCAGTGGCGAATTTCATCATCTTGCGCATGTCCTCAAACTGCTTCATGAGGCGATTGACCTCCTGCAGCGATGTGCCTGAGCCGGCAGCAATGCGTTTGCGGCGGCTGGCATTGATGACTTCAGGATTGTGACGCTCATAGGGTGTCATTGAGTTCACAATGGCCTCGACTCCCTTAAAGGCATTGTTATCAATGTCTATGTCTTTTATGGCCTTCCCGACACCGGGAATCATTGACGCAAGGTCCTTGAGATTGCCCATTTTTTTGATCTGCTGGATCTGTTTGTAAAAGTCCTCGAAGTCAAATTTGTTCTTACGCATTTTCTCTTCGAGTTCTCGGGCCTGTTTCTCATCAATGGCCTGCTGGGCTTTCTCAACAAGAGACACAATATCGCCCATGCCAAGGATACGGTCAGCCATACGACTCGGGTGGAACACGTCTATTCCTTCCATGGTCTCGCCGGTTCCAACAAACTTTATGGGCTTTGTCACAACCGTACGGATTGAAAGGGCTGCGCCGCCACGGTTGTCAGCATCAAGTTTTGTGAGAACAACACCGCTGAAATCCAGACGATCATTGAAAGCTTTGGCTGTA
Source organism: Bacteroidales bacterium (assembly GCA_030536615.1). GTDB lineage: Bacteria > Bacteroidota > Bacteroidia > Bacteroidales > Muribaculaceae > CAG-873. The sequence continues at coordinate 14,085 of JAUNPQ010000057.1, forward strand.
TTGACAGCGTCCTGACCGGTCATGGAGTCTACAACGAACAGTATCTCAGTAGGATTGACCGCGTTCTTGATGGCCTCAATCTCATCCATCATCATCTCATCCACGCCCAGACGTCCGGCAGTGTCTATGATAACAACGTCGTTACCATTGCGTTTAGCCTCGGCAATGGCATTTTTTGCAATTGATACGGGCTGTTTGCTGTCCGGCTCACTGTATACCGGCACATCAATTTTTTCAGACAATATGCGGAGTTGATCAATGGCTGCCGGACGATACACGTCACAGGCCACAAGCAACGGTTTCAGGTGTTGTTCTTTTTTCAGGCGATTGGCCAGTTTGGCTGAGAATGTTGTTTTACCTGAACCCTGAAGACCGCTCATGAGTATGATAGCCGGTTTGCCTTTGGTGTTCAACGGCGCGGCATCACCGCCCATCAAGGTTGCCATCTCATCATGGACAATCTTAACCATCAACTCATTAGGCTTCACAGCCGTGAGCACATTCTGTCCAAGTGCTTTCTGTTTGACTGTGTCAACGAAACTTTTGGCCACTTTGTAGTTGACATCGGCCTCAATCAGTGCCTTACGCACATCCTTGCATGTCTCTGCAACATTTATCTCGGTTATCTTGCCTTGTCCTTTCAGTATCTTGAAACTGCGTTCAAGGCGTTCGCTGAGTCTTTCAAACATATGATTTAGAAGTGTATTTTATGAATGCTTAATCAATTTATTAGTTGCGGTATCCGGGAATATAACCGTCGGGCGGAACTGACGGGCTTCTTCAACGGGCATTGACGCATAACTCATTATAATAATGATGTCACCGGGCTGAACCTTGCGTGCAGCAGCTCCGTTGAGACATACCACCCCAGAGCCGCGTTCGCCGGCAATTGTATATGTATCAAGGCGTTCGCCATTGTTATTATTGACAATGTAGACACGTTCGCCAACCAAAATTCCGGCAGCGTCAAGCAAATCCTCGTCAACGGTTATCGAACCGATATAATCCAACCGCGCCTCAGTCACTGTGACACGATGTATTTTGCTTTTCAGCATTTCGACATTCATTCTGCAAACTATTTATATTCCGGCTTGTCATGAGAGGCCGGACAATCACATTATATATAATATTTGATATTGTCAATCAGACGCACATCGCCGCAGTAAACAGTCACGCAGCCCACAGCATAATCCGTGACATCACCCCAGCTTTTCAGCGGCTGCATTGTCTGCGGATTAACAATCTGGTAATACTCAACATCCATGAGCGGGCATGAATTTATCTCATCGGTCACAAAGCGGATGGTGTCTTCAACAGAATGGTTACGGGCATACTCAACGCTTTTGGCAAGGGCGCGGTGTATCATGGGCGCCACCTCGCGATGTTCCGCGTCAAGACGCACATTTCGGCTGCTCAGGGCAAGTCCGTCATCCTCGCGCACAATGGGGCAAGGAACAATCTCCAGACCGTCAAAACCGCCCTCAATCTCAACCATGCGCCGTATCACGGCAATCTGCTGAAAATCTTTTTCCCCGAAATACGCACGGTCAGGACGCACCCAGTCAAAAAGGCGGCTCACTATCTGGGCCACACCGTTGAAATGTCCCGGACGCATGGCTCCTTCCATAACATCCGCCACAGGTCCGAGGTCGAAAACGCGCGTATCTGCCTGAGGATATACCTCTGCAACAGAGGGAATAAACGCATAATCCACGCCGGCATCTGACAGCAACTGGCAATCAGCCTCCTCGGTACGCGGGTATGTCTGCAAATCATGTTGATTGTTGAACTGAGTCGGGTTAACAAACACGCTCACAACAACAATATCATTTTCTTCACGGGCACGTTTCACCAATGACAAGTGTCCGGCATGCAAGGCTCCCATAGTGGGGACAAGACCTACCGTACTGCCATTACGGCGTCCGGACACAACAGCTTTATTCAGTTCATCAACTGTTCTGAGTATTTTCATTATGAAAACAATCGTATTAACATACTT
>JAUNPQ010000058.1 GCA_030536615.1 Bacteroidales bacterium
ATACAATCTCTTGTAAAAAATAATCTTAAAAATTTTCCTGTCTCTGAAATTTTTCGTAACTTCGTATAGATAAATAAAGCGGACGGCTGTTCCATGAGGATATCGCCGGCTTTAATCTCAAACAACAGAAATGATGAACAATACAAAAGATTTCCGTAATTTTGCCGTCAACCATCTGGGGATGAACGGACTGGCACTTGATCAATATACATCAACCGTAAACGGTGACATACGCGCAAGCTACATCTCGCCGACAATCATAGAGGAAAGGCAGCTCAATGTGGCTCAGATGGACGTGTTCTCGCGCCTGATGATGGACCGCATAATCTTTCTGGGGACCGATGTCAATGACTACACGGCAAACGTCATCCAGGCCCAGCTCCTCTATCTTGATTCGGCAGATCCCGGCAAGGATGTCTCGATATATATAAACTCGCCCGGCGGCTCGGTATATGCCGGACTGGGTATCTATGACACCATGCAATACATATCGAGCGACGTTTCCACCATCTGCACCGGCATGGCTGCATCCATGGCCGCCGTTCTTCTTGTGGCCGGCACACAGGGCAAGCGTTTTGCACTCAAGCACTCGCGTGTCATGATCCACCAGCCCATGGGCGGCGCGCAGGGACAGGCCTCGGACATTGAGATCACGGCCCGTGAGATACAGAAACTGAAAAAAGAACTCTATGGTATAATAGCCGAGCATTCCGGACAGCCCTTTGACAAGGTCTGGGCGGATTCAGATCGCGATTACTGGATGACCGCTGAGGAAGCAAAGGAATACGGCATGATTGATCAGGTATTGATCCGTAATAAAAAATAATCCGCGCGGTTATGGCTAAGAAAAAAGTCGAGGCAACCTGTTCGTTCTGCGGACGCCCCGCAAGCATGAGTGAAGTCCTGATACCGTCGGCAGAAGATGTGAATCTGTGCATATGCGCCGAGTGTGTTGATCAGATCCATGGCATGCTCCGTGACTACCGGTCCTCCATGGGCCATAGCTCTACGGTGTCTGTGGCTGCGGACATTGATCTTAAGAAGATCCCAAAGCCTCAGGAAATCAAGAAATTTCTTGATGAATATATTGTGGGTCAGGACAGTGCTAAGAAATATCTGTCAGTGGCGGTATATAACCACTACAAACGTCTGGCACAGCCTGCGGACAGCAACGATGTCGACATTGAGAAAAGCAACGTTATTCTTGTTGGTCCAACCGGAACCGGCAAGACACTTCTTGCAAAGACAATAGCCCGGTTGCTGGATGTCCCGTTCACGATTGTTGACGCCACGGTCCTCACTCAGGCCGGATATGTGGGCGAAGACATAGAGAGCCTGCTGACGCGTCTGCTCCAGGCCGCCGACTATGATGTCAAGGCGGCTGAGCGCGGCATAGTGTTCATTGATGAGATAGACAAGATTGCCCGCAAGGGAGACAATCCGTCCATAACACGCGATGTCAGCGGCGAAGGCGTTCAGCAGGGCCTTCTGAAGTTGCTTGAAGGCTCGATTGTGAACGTGCCGCCACAGGGAGGCCGCAAACATCCCGAGCAGAAGATGATTCCGGTTGACACCAAGAACATTCTGTTCATATGCGGGGGCGCGTTTGACGGCATAGAGCAGAAAATCGCCCACCGCATGAACACGCATGTTGTGGGCTATGCCACCGCCGGCCGCCATAGGAAACTTGAACGCGAGGAATTCCTGCGTTATGTGGCGCCTCAGGACCTGAAATCATTCGGCCTCATACCGGAGATAATAGGCCGTCTGCCCATTGTGACACATCTTGATCCCCTTGACCGCGACGCCCTGCGCAAAGTGCTCACCGAACCCAAGAACGCCATCACCCGCCAGTATACAAAACTTTTTGCCATGGACGGCGTGAAACTGACGTTTGCCGATGACGCCCTTGACCTGATAGTGGACAAAGCCATTGAATATAAACTTGGCGCACGCGGATTGCGCTCAATAGTCGAGTCTATAATGGTAGATGCCATGTATGAGATTCCGTCAACCAATAAAAAGACATTCACTGTCACGGCTGACTATGCACTTGAAAAAATAAGAAACGCCCACTTTGAAGAGCAGATGATATAGCCCCCTGATGACCGGACGTTTCCGGTTTCCCACAGATATACTCTCCTTAAAAGCATCCTATAAAACTATGACAATGGCTAAAGCAGACCGGATAACCCAGGCGTTGAAAAAATATTTTGGCTTTGAGACTTTCAAAGGCAATCAGGAGCGGATTATCAACAGTCTGCTTGACGGTCGTGACACATTTGTGCTGATGCCCACGGGTGGCGGCAAGTCACTGTGCTATCAGTTGCCTGCACTGATTATGGAAGGCACGGCCATTGTTGTCTCACCGCTCATCGCGTTGATGAAGAATCAGGTTGATGCCATCCGCAATTTTGTGGCCGATGATTCAATAGCCCACTTCCTGAACTCCTCACTGACACGGTCAGCCATTGATCAAGTCAGGAATGACATCCGGGCAGGGCGTACCAGACTGTTATATGTGGCGCCTGAAAGCCTCACCAAAGAGGAGAACATAGATTTTCTGAGATCAGTGCCCATATCTTTCTATGCCATCGACGAGGCTCATTGCATATCGGAATGGGGACACGATTTCCGGCCTGAATACCGACGGATCAGGCCTATAATCAATGAGATAGGCTCCCGACCCGTCATTGCCCTGACGGCGACGGCCACGCCTAAGGTGCAGCATGACATACAGAAGAACCTCGGAATGACTGACGCTGCCGTGTTCAAGGCATCATTCAACCGTCCCAATCTTTATTATGAGGTGCGCCCCAAGACAAAGAACATTGACCGTGACATAATAAGATTCATAAAAGGACAGAGCGGCCGCTCAGGCATAATATACTGCCTGAGCCGCAAGAAAGTAGAGGAGCTGGCCGAGTTGCTGAACATAAACAACATAAAAGCGCTGCCCTATCATGCCGGTATGGACAGTGCCACGCGCAGCGCCAATCAGGATTCATTCCTGATGGAGGATATAAACGTCATTGTCGCCACCATAGCATTCGGTATGGGAATTGACAAGCCTGATGTGCGTTTTGTCATTCACTATGACATGCCCAAGTCACTTGAAGGCTACTATCAGGAGACAGGCCGTGCGGGCCGTGACGGCGGCGATGGCTATTGCCTGACATTCTATGCGGCAAAAGATCTGCGCAAAATCGAGAAGTTCATGCAGGGCAAGCCTGTCGCCGAACAGGAGATCGGTCGTCAGCTGCTGCTTGAGACTGCCGCCTATGCCGAATCATCGGTCTGCCGCCGTCAGATACTCCTTCACTATTTCGGCGAGGAATATACCGAGGGCAACTGTGGCAACTGCGACAACTGCCGCAATCCGGGGACAAAGGTTGAGGCACGGGACGCCCTGCTGTGCATCATAGATGTGATCAAGGCCTTGAAAGCGCCTTTCAAGACTGAGCATATTGTTGACATTGTACGGGGGCGTGTCACCGCCGATATAAAGTCATACAGCCACGAGCGTATTGAGGAATTTGGTTGCGGATCCGAGTATGAAGGTCGATTCCTTCTTGCCGTGATGCGCCAGGCTATTATTGCAGGATTCCTTGAACGAGATATTGAAAACTTCGGGCTTATATATCTCACAGACAAGGGTAAAGCCTATGCTGACAGACCAAAGTCATTCAAAGTGGCCGAGGATCGAGACTTTTCCCAGTATGAGGATGAGACAATGAATCAGGCGCCCGGCAGTGCCGCCCTTGATCCCACATTGTTCAGCATGCTCCAGAGCCTGCGCGCACGCATAGCGCGGAAAGTGAACCTGCCGCCATATGTCATTTTTCAGGATCCGTCGCTCGAGGCCATGGCCACAATGTATCCCGTCACCCCTGACGAGCTACAGAATATAGTTGGTGTCGGTGCCGGGAAAGTGCGCAGATATGGAGCCGAGTTTGTTGCCATGATCCGCGATTATGTCATTGACAATGAAATTGAACGGCCTGAGGATCTGCGCGTGCGCACCGTCCCGAATAATTCGGTGAAGATCTCGCTTATACAGGCCATTGACCGCAAGATTGCCCTTGATGAACTTGCCGCTTCAAAAGGCATGGATCTGTCACGGCTGCTTGACGAGCTTGAGTCAATTGTCTATGCCGGAACAAAAATAGACATCACATACCATCTTGACGAGATCCTTGACGAGGACATGCAGGAGGAGATATATGACTATTTCCGCAACAGCGAGACAGACCGGCTTGATGAAGCCTACAAAGCGCTTGACGGCGAATATACCGAAGAAGAAATAAGACTTGTGCGCATACGTTTTCTCTCCGAACTTGCCAATTGATATAGAGATGATGACAGAACGTTTGAATTTGCCCGCGGGCAACATAACCAATAATTAATTAAGCAGTGGAGCCGGATATACTGAAAAGATTATACAGACAGCATGTTGGCGTTGACGCCTCACAGATTCAGGAATTGCCCTCATCGGGGTCTAACCGACGCTATTTCAGACTGACGGGAGAGCAGACACTTATAGGAGTTCTCGGAACATGCTGTCCCGAGAACGAGGCATTCATATACCTTGCGGAACACTTCAGGGACAAAGGACTGCCTGTGCCGCAGGTTGTGGCAATATCAGATGACCGCATGGCCTATCTCCAGACCGATTTCGGCGATACTCTGCTGTTCAATGCCATTGAGAAAGGACGCAAGACAGCAGCTTTCTCCGTTGATGAGCGTGAACTTCTTGTCAAGACAATCCGCCTGCTTCCCGACGTGCAGTTTGCCGGAGCTGTAGGACTTGATTTCTCAAAATGTTACCCTGCTCCTCAGTTTGATGTCCGTTCCATAATGTGGGACCTCAATTATTTCAAATACTGTTTCCTGAAAGCTACAGGTCTGGATTTTGACGAGGGACGTCTCGAGGATGATTTTCAGACACTTGCCAAAGTGCTGATGCGTAGCCAGTCAAGCACGTTCATGTACCGTGACTTCCAGTCACGCAACGTGATGATCAAGGACGGCGAACCCCATCTCATTGATTTTCAGGGAGGACGCTGCGGGCCATTCTACTATGACGTGGCCTCATTCCTCTGGCAGGCAAAAGCCGGATTCCCGCAAAGCCTCCGCGAGGAACTTCTGAAACATTATATCGACGCCCTGCGCAAGTATAAACCTGTTGACGAGGACTATTTCTATGAGCAGTTGCGCCATTTTGTCCTTTTCAGAATAATGCAGGTGCTTGGCGCCTATGGATTCCGGGGCTATTTTGAGAAAAAGCCTCACTTCATGCAGAGTGTGCCTTATGCAATCGCAAATCTGAAAGAACTGTTGCAAAAAGACTTCCCGGAGTATCCCTATCTTCAGGAAATGCTCTGGAAACTTGTGAACCTGAAACAGTTCAGCGATGACATGCAGCGCCGGCAACTGACAGTGCGCGTAATGAGCTTTGCATACAAAAAAGGGATTCCCAACGACGCCTCGGGAAACGGGGGAGGATTTGTGTTTGATTGCCGCGCCGTCAACAATCCCGGTAAATATGAGCGTTACAAACCCTTTACCGGACTTGACGAGCAAGTGATCAACTTTCTTGAAGAGGATGGAGAGATCACGGTTTTTCTTGACCATTGCAACGCCCTTGTGGATGCCTCGGTGAAAAGGTATATGGAGCGAGGATTTACAAATCTGATGATAGCTTTTGGCTGCACCGGCGGCCAGCATCGGTCCGTATACTGCGCCCAGCACATGGCCGAGAGACTGAACAGAAAATTCAATGTCAAGGTTGAGCTTGTGCATCGCGAGCAGAATATAGAGCAGACCTTTGAGAGTCGTGCCGCCTCGACGGTTGCTGATTCCGGAAACTTAGCATAGAAAAGTGAAAGCAATGATATTCGCGGCCGGAATAGGGAGCCGCCTCAGACCATTTACCTCCCGACACCCCAAGGCAATGGCTCGGGTAGGGGGCACGCCGATGCTGCGACGTGTGATGGACAATCTTGCCCGTGCCGGCGTCTCTGAGATTGTGGTGAACGCACACCATTTTGCCGGCGAGATCATAGACTATGTTGACAGTCATCCCGGTCCGGTGCCTGTGCGTATAAGTGACGAGACGGCGTTGCTGCTTGACACCGGCGGAGGCGTGCTCAAGGCCAGAGACCTCCTTGAAGGCGACGGACCGGTCATACTTCACAATTCAGACATACTCACCAATCTGAATCTTTCAGAGATGTATGCCGCACATATGGCTTCAGGAGCAGATGTCACACTGTTGTGCTCACCCCGCGTCACCTCGCGCTATCTTTATTTTGACAAAGATGGCGGACGTCTTTCCGGATGGTGCAACGAGCGCAGCGGTGAATGCCGCCCTGCAGGTTTTGCCCCGGACAACCATATGGATAAACTCGCTTTCGGAGGCATACATGTGATATCCCCATCGGTATTTACGGTTCTTGAGCGTTACCGTGACCGAAATATCCCTTTCTCTCTTGTGCCTTTTTACGTTGATAATATGGATAGGCTTGACATCAGGGCTTATGTGCCGTCGGCAGACGGATTTGTGTGGTGTGACATAGGAACTCCCGAGTCATTGCAGAATGCCAACATACTTGCCAAAACATTAGAGAGTGTTTAATAATATTTGAAAAACGATGAATGATTCGGCTGTAGAAAAGCGTGAGAATCTTGACCGGCGCTATCTGCGCATGTCGCGCATATGGGCAGAGAACTCATATTGCCGCCGCCGGCAGGTAGGAGCCATCATAGTCAAGGACAAGATGATTATTTCCGATGGCTACAACGGTACCCCGGTGGGATTTGAAAATGTCTGTGAGGATGAGAACGGCCTTACAAAACCCTATGTGCTTCATGCCGAGGCAAACGCCATCACCAAAGTAGCGCGCAGCAACAACTCGAGCGATGGTGCCACGCTTTATGTCACCGCCTCGCCATGCCTTGAATGTGCCAAGCTCATCATTCAGGCCGGTATAAGACGGGTTGTATTCAGTGAACTTTACCGGATTACAGACGGAGTGGAACTTCTGGAGCGTGCCGGAGTGGAATGCGTGCATCTTCCTGAACAGAAATAAAAGAATAAGTCAGATATCAATTCATGACAATGAAAAAATATAAAGCTCTTAAATATTGGCTGCCGCTTATCACCGCGGCCATATTCATGCTCGGTACACTGTTTGGCATATGGATAAGCAGGCCGGCTCAGCTGAGTGATGGCAGGCAGAAACTCGCCGAGCTTTTTGAAATCATTGAAGAGAACTATGTTGACACTGTGGACATTGACAGCCTCATAGAAAAATCCTTGCCTGGAATACTCAGTTGCCTTGATCCCCATTCGGCGTACATTCCGCTCAGCGAGCTTGAGGATGCCAACAGCGAGCTTGAAGGATCTTTTGGCGGCATAGGAATCCAGTTTCAGGTTTATCGTGACACGGTCTGCGTTGTTGAAGTGATTGACGGCGGTCCCAGTGAAAAAGTCGGTATGATGCCCGGTGACCGTATCATTGCCATCGACGGCAAGCCGTTCTCAGTCAAAGAACTTGGCGGTGACGAGGAAGTGCGCAACCGCCTGCGCGGAAAAAACGGCACTAAAGTGAGTCTGACAGTGCTTCGTAACGGCAAAAAAATCAATTTTGACATAACGCGCGGCAACATTCCCCTTGTGACCGTTGACTCCAAATATATGCTCGACGATTCCACCGGATATGTGAGAGTGTCAAGATTCGCCAAGACAACATATCATGAATTCCTGAACGCTCTCAGCGAACTGCATCACAAAGGAGCTACCGATTTTGTCATTGACCTGCGCGGCAACACAGGCGGATACATGGAGACAGCCATACTTATGGTCAACGAATTCCTGCCCGGCGGCAAAGTGATTGTGGGCACACGCGGACGCGATGCCGACAATGACCAGATGGTTATAAGTGATGGCAACGGCGCATTCCAGGATGCAAGAGTGGCTGTGCTGATCGATGAAATGTCGGCAAGCTCATCTGAAATATTCTCAGGAGCGCTTCAGGATAATGACCGCGGCCTGATCATAGGACGCCGTTCATTCGGCAAAGGCCTTGTGCAGAAGCCCATAAACCTCACTGACGGCAGTGAGCTGCGGCTAACCGTGCAGCGCTATTTCACCCCCTCGGGACGCTTCATACAGAAAGAATACAAGCCCGGTGACAACGACAGATATGAGTATGAGATCTATGAGAGATACCGCAGCGGCGAGATTATGAACGCCGACAGCGTGAAACTTCATAAAGAGCTGATGTTTAAGACAGAAGGCGGCCGCACTGTTTATGGCGGCGGCGGAATAATGCCTGACGTATTTGTTCCCAATGACACCACCGGCATCACCGGCTACTACGTGAATGTGTTCAACGCCGGCCTCCTGCAGAAATTCGCATATGAATATGCCGATCTCAACCGTACCACACTTCACAAAGTGAAAACCGTCAACGAACTGCTCAGACAACTGCCGTCAGACAACGTGCTGCTTTCATCCTTTGCCCATTTCGCGGCTTCAAACGGTGTGCCCGCACGCTGGTACTATCTCAACCTTTCCTCAACGCTGATTGTTACACAACTGAAAGCACTCATAGCAAGAAATGTGCTGGGAGTGTCCGCATACTATGAGATAGAGAACAGCATAGACCGGAACATCACCGTAGCCATGGACAAACTCAAGTCAGGTGAAGTGGATTTTCCGATAAAAGCCATAAACCACCCGGAGAAGAAATGAAAAAAGAAGAGGTGCGTCGCCGCATAAAAGCCCATAAGAGCCTGCTTGACGAACGCGAGAAGAGCTCAGCCGCTGAGGCCGTATTTGCCAGACTGGAACAGATGGCGGCATTCATGCTTGCCGACAACATTTTGATGTACCATTCATTGCCCGATGAACTCTCAACACTGTCATTCATCGAGAAATGGCACACGCGCAAACGCTTTTTTCTGCCACGCGTCAACGGCGTCAACCTCGAGATTCTGCCTTATGACCGTTCAACATTGCGACTTGGTGCTTTCCATATTGAGGAGCCTCAGGGCGATGACATTGCCGGAATGGATGAAATAGATATGGTTGTTGTCCCCGCTGTGGGCTATGACCGCAAATGCAACAGAGTGGGCCGCGGAAAGGATATTACGACAGACTGCTTGCAGATACAAAGGCCATGAAAATAGGCGTGGCATATGACTTTCAGGTTTTTGACGAGATTGAATGCGAACCACACGACGTCCGTGTTGATCTTGTCATCACCGATAAAGCCATCTATGCCGCCGCAAAGAAACGCTAATACAAATGAGACTGCCACGACTTGACGCCCCGCGCGCGCACGAACTGGAAGAACTGCATAGCCTTTGTGAATTCAGTTTCCCGCCCGAGGAACGCCGTGACTGGGATTCCGTGATCAACGGCGGGGAAAAAGGCCCGGCGCTCTATGCCATATACGATGATGACAGCCAACATGCTGTAGGAATGGTGACATTGTGGACCTTAGACAGTTTTGTATACATTGAACATTTTGCCGTGTATGATCAGATGCGCGGCCATGGAATAGGCGGTAGAACCTTGACCGCCATTAAAGAAAAATACCCGGGAAAAAACATTGTCCTTGAAGTTGAGAAACCCGAAGTTTCTCCTGAGGCCAAGAGACGTATCGCTTTCTATGAGCGCAACGGATTCCGCACAATCTCAGACACATACATACAGCCGCCCTATCGGCCCGGACTTCCGTCTGTGCCGCTGAACATTATGGCTACACATCCCGTGGATAACGCGGCAGCCATTGAAAAACTGCTGCAACGTGAAGTCTACGGCCTCACCGATGCCAGGTGTGTAACGGGTTGAGGAGGAGGGAGTTTGGCGGAGGATGGCCGCCGCGGCGGCCCCCTGTGTCAGGCAAATGTAACCTTGAGGACGTTGTCAAGGGTGTGCACGTAGTGCATGGTGACGCCCTGCAGGTAGTCGGCGGGGATGTCATCCACGTCGCGGCGGTTGTCGTCGCAGACAATTATATCGGTTATGCCGGCGCGTTTTGCCGCAAGAAGTTTTTCGCGGATGCCTCCCACGGGGAGCACCTGGCCGCGTAGTGTGGTCTCGCCGGTCATGGCGAGTTTCTGTCGCACAGGTTTGCCTGTCAGCGCTGAAACAAGGGCGGTGACAATCGTGATGCCTGCCGATGGGCCGTCTTTGGGAACGGCTCCTTCAGGGAAGTGGACGTGGATATTGAATTTGTCAAAGATGTCATTGTCAATCCCAAGTTCTGTGGCATGTGCTTTTATCCATTGCAGGGCGATGGCGGCGCTTTCTTTCATGACGTCACCGAGGTTGCCGGTGACAATGAGTTTGCCCTCTGTCTTTGCCGGAGAGAGCGAGACTTCTACAAGCAGAATCTCTCCGCCAACCTGTGTCCATGCAAGTCCGGTGACAACTCCGGGAATGGAGGTGTCAATGGCACGTTCGCGGTGATAGGGCGGCGTGCCGAGCAGTTCTTTTAGGTGTTTTACGCGTACGGGACTGGGAAATTTGTTGTTGCGGAGTTTTGCAAGGACGGCTTTACGCAGTATTTTGCCAAGTAGTTTCTCAAGCTGGCGTACGCCGCTTTCAGCCGTATAGTCATCAATAATGGCCATGATGGCTTCATCGGACACTTTCAGGTCTTTCTTCTGCCAGCCTTGTTCTTTGAGTATGCGTGGAATGAGATGGCGGCGGGCTATCTGAAGTTTTTCCTGAGGCACGTATCCGGGGATCTCGATGACTTCAATGCGGTCAAGCAATGGCCGGGGGACGGTCTGCAATGAGTTTGCGGTTGCAATGAACAGAACGTTTGACAGATCAAAGTCTATGTCAATGTAGTTGTCGTGGAAGTGGCAGTTCTGTTCGGGATCAAGCACTTCAAGGAGCGCGGATGCCGGATCTCCTTTTATGTCTGTGCCAAGTTTGTCTATTTCATCGAGCAAAAGGACGGGATTGTTTGTGCCGGCGCGTTTCAGCGCGTCAATGATGCGTCCAGGCATTGAGCCGAGATATGTGCGCCGGTGGCCGCGTATCTCGGCCTCGTCATGCACGCCGCCAAGGGCAACTCGCCTGTACTCGCGGCCCAGTGCTTTGGCGATGGATACGCCCAACGATGTCTTGCCCACGCCCGGAGGGCCTACAAGGCAGAGTATGGGCGCTTTGACATCGGGATTGTCCATTATCACGGCGAGCTGTTCAATTATGCGCTCCTTGACTTTTTCAAGTCCATAGTGGTCACTCTCAAGAACTGATTCCGCTTTCTGGAAATCATTGTTGAGTTCCGAGGCCTCGGCCCATGGCAATGAGAGGACGGTGTCCAGATATGAATATTGTATGGCGTAGTCTGGGCTTTGCGGATTGTAGCGCTGAAGTTTGTCAATCTCTTTTGTGATTATGGCTTTTTTCTCTTCGTCGAATCCTATCTCGTCAGCTCTGAGTCTGAAATTGTCGGCGTCGGTGGTCTCGTCGCCATAGAGTTCCTCGCGTATGGTGTCCATCTGCATCTGCAGGAATGCGGAGCGTTGGTTCTGTTCCATGCCGGCGCGTGCCTTCTCCATCACTTCGCGCTGAATGTCAAGCATCTCATCGCTCTCTTTGAGGGCGTTCATCAGGATAAGGGCACGTTCCTTGATTGAATCGGCCTGTATCATCTCGAATTTGGCGGATTGCTTGACAGGCAGATTTGTGGCGGTCACGTTGACAATCTCATCGTCAGGAGTGCCATTCGGAAAAGAGACTATCTGCTGCATCTCCGGTGATTTCTTTGATACATCCTGTGCCAGATTGCGTATGTTTTCTATCACTGCCTTGTATTCCCGGCTGGCTGAACGCTCCGGGTTGTCTTTCAACAGGGATACGTGTGCCGACAGGGCATCCGGAGCGGAAACACCCGTTCCGGGACCGGCGATGGCAAACCGTCCGCGTCCGCGCACCAACGCTGTCTTTGAGCCGTCAGGCAACTCAAGGACTTTGAGAACATCGGCCACCACGCCATGGCTGTGCAGGTCTGACAGGGTGGGGTTCTCTATGTCAGGGTCAATCTGGCACACAATGCCTATGGGCGTGTGGTGCGTTTCTGAAAACTCAGCGACATCAATGCTCATCCGGCGTCCGAGGCCGATGGTGAGATGCACGCCCGGAAACATGACAAGGTTGCGGGTGGGGAGTATGAGCAGATCGTTGATGTCAGGCTTTGCCGAAAAGTCTTTCAGGTCAATGCTGATGCTTCCCAATGCCTGATTGTTTTCCTCAGCGGGGGGAATGATATCATTTATATTTTTCATTGTCAGAGATGTCTGGTTTTAGATGTCAGTGATTTACATGATGGTACGGCGGCCTTATAATGTGGTATGTGATAAAGCCGCCATGTCAGTGTAAGTATGACATGCAAATTTTATGCCAAAGTTAACAAAATAAACGCAATCTTCAAAATATGTTATGTAACATGTTTTTTGTTTGACGCCGTTAAAAAAATTATTGCTAAATTGCCGCGTCAAAAGACAACATTATACTTCAAAAGAATACAATAATAAATTACAATTGACATGAAAGTATATAAAACAAACGAAATCAAGAACATATCTTTGCTTGGCAGCAAAGGTTCCGGTAAAACCACACTCGCTGAAGCCATGCTCTTCGAGTGTGGAGTTATAAAACGTCGCGGCACTGTAGAGGCCAAAAACACCGTAAGTGACTATTTTCCTGTTGAAAAGGAATATGGTTCATCAGTGTTCTCAACCGTTTTTTATGCGGAATTTCTTGGCAAGAAACTCAATGTCATAGACTGTCCGGGTGCCGATGACTTTGTCGGCAATGCCATCACGGCCCTGAACGTGACAGATACCGGTGTCATTCTTGTTGACGCCCAGTATGGTGTGGAAGTAGGCACACAGAACATATTCCGCACATGCAATTCACTGGAGAAACCTGTTATTTTCGCCATCAATCAGCTTGACGGTGACAAGGCGGACTATGACAATGTCATAGAGCAGATGAAAGAGATTTTCGGCTCAAAGGTCATCCCCATCCAGTATCCTCTGGCATGCGGGGCCGGCTTCAACGCCATGATTGACGTTCTCCTGATGAAGAAATATTCATGGGGCCCTGACGGCGGAGTTCCCACGATTGAGGACATCCCCGCCGAGGAAATGGACAAGGCCATGGAACTTCACCGTGCCCTTGTGGAGGCTGCCGCTGAAAATGACGAGCACCTCATGGAAAAATTCTTTGAGGAAGAGCATCTGTCAGAAGATGAGATGCGCGAGGGTATCCGCAAGGGCCTTGTGCAGCGCAGCATCTATCCTGTGTTCTGCGTCAGCGCACTCAAGGACATGGGTGTGCGCCGCATGATGGAATTTCTTGGAAACGTTGTGCCTTTTGTTGAGGAAATGCCCGCTCCCGTTGACAAGGCCGGCAATGAAGTCAAGCCCGATGCCGACGGTCCTCTCAGCATATTCATGTTCAAGACCACTGTTGAACCCCACATTGGCGAAGTCAGCTATTTCAAGGTTATGAGCGGCACACTGAAAGCCGGTGCTGACCTTGACAATGTGACCCGCGGCTCAAAAGAGCGTCTGGCCCAGCTCTACTGCGTATGCGGTCAGATAAAGACTGCTGTCGATGAACTCGTTGCCGGTGACATAGGTGCCACAGTCAAGCTCAAGGATGCCCGTACCGGCAATACCCTTGATGGCAAAGGCTGCGACATAGAGTTTGACTTCATCAAATATCCCGCGCCCAAATATCAGAGGGCGGTGCGTCCTGTCACAGAGAGTGACTCCGAGAAGCTGATGACTATCCTCACACGCATGCACGAGGAAGACCCGACATGGGTTGTGGAACAGTCAAAAGAACTGAAACAGACCATACTCTCCGGTCAGGGTGAATTCCACCTGCGCACACTCAAATGGCGTGTGGAGAACAACGACAAACTGCCCATCATGTTCGAGGAGCCCAAGATTCCCTATCGCGAGACAATCACAAAAGCATCGCGTGCCGATTACCGTCACAAGAAACAGTCAGGCGGTGCCGGCCAGTTCGGCGAGGTACACATCATCATAGAGCCCTACACCGAAGGCATGCCTGCTCCCGACACATATCGTTTCGGCAACCAGGAGTACAAGATGAATGTCCGCGACACACAGGAGATACCCTTGCAGTGGGGTGGTAAACTGGTGGTGTGCAACTGCATTGTAGGCGGTGCCATTGACTCACGTTTCATTCCGGCTATTGTCAAAGGACTTATGGACCGCATGGAACAGGGCCCGTTGACCGGTTCTTATGCCCGCGACGTGCGCGTATGCATCTATGACGGCAAAATGCACCCGGTAGACAGCAATGAGATCTCATTCAGACTCGCCGGCCGTAACGCATTCAGCGAAGCCTTCCGCTCGGCCAATCCTAAAGTCCTCGAGCCGGTCTATGACGTTGAGGTATTTGTGCCTGCCGATGTTATGGGTGACGTTATGAGTGATCTTCAGGGACGCCGTGCCATCATAATGGGTATGTCAAGCGAGAACGGCTTTGAAAAGATCTCGGCCAAAGTGCCTCTTAAAGAGATGTCAAGCTATTCCACTGCTCTCAGCTCAATAACCGGCGGACGCTCATCATTCACAATGAAGTTTGCCAGCTATGAGCTTGTTCCCGGCGATGTGCAGGAGAAACTGCTCAAAGAATATGCCGAGAAGAACGCAGACGAATAAAAGCATATTCCACAAAAACCGTCAGAGTGCCCGCTCCTTTGGAAGCGGGCACTCTGACGGTTCATATGTATATCGACACATGAATTCATGTTTCACCTATGTATAAAAAGAGAGTGATGCTTCTGGGCAGCGGTGAACTCGGCAAAGAGATTGCAATTGCTCTGAAAAGATATGACACATATGTTGTGGCGTGCGACAGATACGCCGGTGCGCCGGCCATGTCTGTGTGCGATGAGGCAATGGTCCTCAATATGCTTGATGGGGAGGAACTCGACCGGGCTATTGACAGCATAAGGCCGGATGTCATCATCCCTGAAATCGAGGCGATAGACACCGCGCGGCTTTTTGAGGCGGAAAGCCGTGGCATCCGTGTTATGCCATGTGCAGCCGCTGTTGACACGGCAATGAACCGCCGCAAACTCCGCGATCTTGTAGCGGAGATCAGAGAAGTAAGAGTGCTCCCGTTTGCTTTTGCATCGTCATTGCGGGAACTTCATGATGCGGTGAAACACATAGGACTTCCATGCGTTGTCAAGCCTGTGATGAGTTCTTCGGGTCGTGGTCAGACGGTTCTGAAAAATGTTGCGGACATTGAAAAAGCCTGGGAGAATGCCATTACACAGGGCCGGTGCGGAGATGGCGGTGTGATGGTTGAGCAATACATTGCCCTTGACTCTGAGATGACCTTGCTTGTGGCAAATACTCCGGCGGGAGTGATATTCTGTGAGCCGATAGGGCATGTGCAGCGTAACGGCGATTATGTGTGCTCATGGCAGCCATCGCAACATAGTGCGGAATGTGTGGAAGCTGCGCGGTCAATGGCCCTTTCAATCATACATGAGCTTGGAGGAGAAGGAATATTCGGCTTTGAGTTTTTTATAAAAGAAGATGAAGTCCTTTTCAACGAAGTCTCCCCACGGCCACATGACACGGGCATGGTGACGTCATTGACACAGTTCCCTGACGAGTTCACAATCCATGCCCGTCTTGCACTGGGGCTTCCTGTTGCCGGCGTGGAACTGCTGCGCCCCGGAGCGTCAGCCGCATTGGTAGCTTATGGCAACGGCAGCATAGCGCATGTTGATGGCATAGAGACGGCCATGCATGACAAGAACATTGATGGAAGGATTTTCGGCAAAGGTTCTGTGCATGGGCACAGGCGCATCGGCGTTGTTATTGCTATGGGGACGGATGCAAAGGATGCTCTTGAACGCGCGAACAAAGCCGCCGCGAAAATTTCAATTAAAATCAGTGACTGATTCAGCACAAAATGAATTGGAGCAAGT
>JAUNPQ010000109.1 GCA_030536615.1 Bacteroidales bacterium
TGTTTATATCAAAATATGCATGGATTGAAGAGCTTTGAAATATTTTAATGGACGCTGAATTGAGTCCCGCTTCTGCCCACCGTGCAATGAAAGATATGAATAATAGATTGAGTGCCGTCAAAACTGAAGAATTTATTTCTGGGCTTAAAGACGTTATAAACAAATACTATAACAATCTGCTTGATCGTATCAGCCGGGAGTGTCCATCTATTTCCGATGGAGAACAAACTATACTTGCTTTGTTATGTGGTCGTTTATCTCCGAGAATTATCAGCTTTATCCTTAACATAAAGCCACAAACGGTCTATAACGCCAAGTCCGCCATTAAGCGGAAACTCAAAAACAGCAGTCTGACCCGTCCTGAAAAATGTTGACTGGTTTTTGTATTGATAATTGTTAATATATGTTCAATGCCCGAAGCGGATATTGAGACATGCAGGTATGAACCGGAAGTTCCCGGAGGGGTTGGGGGAGCAGTCGCCGGGGGCTCGATGCCCCCGGTGGCTGCAATGAGACTTGCAGTGCAATCACCATCAGTCCCATCGGGGTTGGGGTCTGCAAATGTACTAATTTTCCTTGACTCATGCGCTATCTCTGAGGTAATATTTCTTCCACAGCTTTCGACCCGGCATTTCTCCGTTGTGTACCTGCTCCGGGGTAAGCATGCCCAACGACAGATGTGGTCGTCTTGTGTGGTATATTTCTATGATACGCTGCAAGGTGTCTTTGAGATTGCCGGCATTCACATCTTCATACTTCAGGAATTCCTCCTTCAGAATGCCGTTGACGCGCTCTGCGATGCCGTTGTTGCGGGGGTCATAGCCCTCGGTCATGCTGATTGGCATTTTACGGCGGTTCAGGATCGCAACATACGCCTTGGCACAGTATTGCAATCCCTTGTCGGAGTGATGGATGGGCCGGTCGCACTTGCGGCATTGTTTCAAGGCCATGCGGAGTGCGACGATTGCGTTCTCATGGCGCATGTTGTCGGCCACAGACCATCCGACAATCTTCTTTGAGTAGGCATCCGTGATGAGGAACAGATAATGGAATCCTTCTTCCTTGCCAAGCCAGATATAGGTGATGTCCGCGACCCACAGCTGGTTGATGCCTGTCGGCTCAAAATCCTTGCGAAGGTCGGGATACACCCTGAGACCGTGGTCTGAGAATGTGGTCCGGGTACGGTGGACACGCTGTTTTATAAGCAGATCCTGTTCACGAAGAAGCGAGAACAGTGAATCCCTGCCGATTTCTATGTTATAGTCGCGTTTGAGGACGTGCTGAAGTTTGCGGCCTCCGGATCCGTGCAGCTCCTGACGTATCTGTAGGATGCATTCTAGAACACGGTCATAGTCCAGTGCGTCCTCGAACGAACGTTGATGATACGAATACCACGCCTGTTTCGTCACACCAAGCAGCTCGCACGCGCCCGACACCCCCATGTCGTGGCGCATACGCAAGCGGTCTGCTACTTGGTATTCGATTTTTTTGACTGTGACGGCTTTACAAGCTTGCGGTATTCGATTAGCTGTTCTTCAAGGAACTCGCGGCGAATATCGTCCTTCTTTTGCTGAGCTTCAAGACGAGCTACCTTCCGAAGAGCCTCGTCAAGCTCGCGCCGGAGCTGAAGTTCTATCTTGTCGTTGTCGCTTTTTGGGGGAGAGGGTTTCTTTTTCACAGGGCGTTTCTTCTTTTGTGGTTGTGACGGCTCGGCGTGTGTGGCTTCCATACGGCGAAGCCATTTGCCGAGGCTGCGGCGTGTGCCGCGATAGTCCGGAATTTCGTTGACTATTTTGAATAACGTCCCGGAGGGCAGATTTATTTCCTTCTCGATCTGGTCGAAGCCCTTATCGCTTTCGTACCATGCCCGGACGGCGGCTATCTCTCCATCGTCCCATTTTCTTTTGATTTCTTCACACATTGTCCGTTAAAATCTTTAACTTTTTAGTCAAGATTTTTCAGGACTAGACACTAGGAATACGATCCTCAATAGCACACTGGTGAAAGCAAATATCTATCTCCTGTCGATACATGGCGATACGTTCATTGATTTCAGAAGAAGTAAAGCGATGCCCACGCACCATGTGGGTCATGTTTTTCTTAGCTTTTCTTAAGTCATCATCCCATTTTTGGGGATCGGCGTATGTACCCGTGATGAAAGTGACCTCTCTAGTCTTAGAGTTCCACCGAACACGCACGGCCACCTGCTGAGTAGCTGATTTTAT
>JAUNPQ010000059.1 GCA_030536615.1 Bacteroidales bacterium
GGCCGATAACGCCCAGACTTTCTGCGGTAAACTTATAGGTGATGACAACTGGAAGATGGGCATTGAATATATTATACCTGATTCCACCGGCTTCTTTTCTGTAAACGACTCGGAGACAGAAGGTCTGTATGTAAGTATGTTTTTCAATGTCAAAGGCATGCAGCCATTGACTCTACATGTCGCATCTCCTGAATATTTCAACAATCACTGTAACTTCGGGAACCATACCTTTTGGATAAAAAACACTTTCTCATGCGTTGACTGCGGATGGACAAGCAGTTACGGATTTCTGACATCAACGGATAAATGTCCGGTTTGCGGCGGCAATACATTCAAAAATAATTTTTAATATCCGGTGTGTTTTTTCAATACATCAGTATTGTTGCCGGCTATTTTCCTGTCAGCTGCAATTGGATTTTCTGCATGCGATTCCACGGACAGCCCGATAGAGGAGTCCCCGGCAGAAAAGGCTGTCATATTTCTGTTCTCTCCCGGCGGTTTGGGGGATATGAGTTATAATGACTGTATTCTTGAAGGTGTACAGCGGTTCAAGATGGGACATAGTGATGTCGACATCTTCATCTATTCGCCACAGTCACTGACAGAAGCCGAAAAAATTTTTTCGGACTGGCTTGAACGTCCGGAGAGTGACATTCCCGTTCTGTTTGCGCTTGCCAGCAGCGATTATGAGCCTATGGCAGAGAAACACCTGGCGGAACGCAATATGGCCGGAAACAAAAGCATCCTCCTGTTTGAAAGTCAGAAGCATTACGAGGACCGCAACATCCATACATTCCAGATTTCAATGTACGGAGCCTCATATCTTGCCGGTGTTGTTGCCCGGGAGTGTACCGGAGACAAAAAGCCGCTTGTGGTGCTGGCCAATAATAGTGACAGTCCTATCGGGATTGCCGGAGACGGATTTGTTGCCGGATATGGCGAAGCTTGCAACGTGGAGTATCTCGCGGATGATTGGACCGGATATGTGTCAGCAGCGCTCGCCTATCAGCGAATGAGTGAGTGGTCAGGCAGATACGGTTTCATATTTCCTGTAGCGGGAGGTTCAAACGGCGGAATCTACCGTTATTCAAGAGAGTTTGACAATTCGCCCTTTCTTGCGGGTATGGACACAGACCAATCCAGTCTTTCCAACAAAATCACAGGCTCGGTCATAAAACACATCGACCGGCTCATCTATGAATACCTGACCGAATGGGCTTCATCCGGGAACATGCCCGGCAATCAGCTTTACGGTCTTGAAAGCGGATATGTGGAATGGCTGCTCTCGCCAAGATACGAAGGTCTGTTCGCCGCATCTGTCAATGAAAAACGTCAGGAAGCAATCAGAAAGGAGAAAGAGTATTATGAGACCTATACTCATTGAACTTATCGTCGTCCTGCTAACCATGTCGGGTCTATGGAGCTGTTCGGATGACGAGCCGACAATCCGGACAGACCGCAAGCAATGGACGGAGAAAACGGTTGCAGTCATCCTCCCAATGGAGAAAGGCCTTGACACTCACTGGCATCGTACTCTCGAGATGTTTGCAACCAACTTTGAACGTGCTTTCAAAAATCAGAAAACGGGCATTAAACTCAAGTTTGAATATTACGATGAGACCACCGTCGATGTGAAAGATCTTGCCGCATCTCTTGCTATTGACAAGAATGTTTATGCGGTTATAGGGGGTCTCTATTCATCGGATGCGGCAATTCTGGCCTCTGAGCTGACACGCGTCGGAAAGACATATTTCACGCTTGCCACCTCTGAACAGCTTGTGCGGGCATACGCCTCCTCAGGGCATCTCTGGGCAATGACTGAGACTGACATAACGCAATGTGAGGTTCTGCTGTCAAAGGTTGTCAACTACGGCGGCAAGAGCGTTGCCCTGCTTGCCAAAGATAATGACTCCTATGGCCGGACTTTCACAGACTGGTTTGCGTTTCAGGCAAAGGAACTTGGGTTGGAAAATAAGGGAGTCTTTGCATACGATGATTCCTCTGTGGGGGAAATGTCGCGTCAGGCACAGCAGTCAGGCGCGGAATATGTGATCTGTGTTCCGTCTGAAACTGAAGAAATCGGGCCAATGCTCAAGACATACGGAACTATGCCCCGGAATACGGATAAGGCGCCCCGCCTCCTTTTTTCGGACACTGCTTTCGGCGCTGATGTGCTGAATATATACGGTCAGGACGCGGAAGGGATGGAGGGCATTTGTTTCGGGGCTGACCCGGAATCGGGATTTGATGTGAGTTATAAGACTTTTTTCGGCACAATCCCCACTCTCGGCGAGGCACAGTTGTATGATGCAGCCATGCTTATCGGCTATGCGGCGTGGTACCAGCACATCAATCCGGAAGTCTCGATTCAAAAAGCATTAAGGGCAATTGTCTCCGGAAAGGGGCTGAATATGGGCAGTTGGACCGGTGAGGATATGGGGCTTGTGGTTGATGCTCTTTCCGAAGGCAAGTCACCATATGTCCGCGGTGCCTCGGGTCATCTAAAATTTGACTCGAAAGTGTTTACAAGCGTTCTGGCAACCACTTATTATAATTTCAAGGTCTACAACGGACAATACATCATTCTGGATTATAATACAAGCGATGGAGGCAACCGGACCGATGCCACTCTTGCCGGATGGAACTGGAAAGTCTCGCAGATGCAGGAATTCGAGGGTTCAGCCAATGTCTCTTACCCTGAGCATAAGGGCAACCGGGCATTATTGGTAGCGTCATCGCAGGGATGGTCAAATTATCGTCATCAGGCTGATGTCGTTGCTATTTATCAACAACTTAAATCAGGCGGATATACAGATGATGACATTATTCTAATCATTGAGGATGACATAGCTCTCAATGTTTCCAATCCGGACCGTGGTGAAATACGTGTGACTCCCGGAGGCGCAAACGTCTATAAGGATGTTGAGATAGACTATCATATGTCATCTCTTACGCCTGACGATATATTGCGTATCCTTAAAGGCGAAAAGAGCGCCAGACTTCCCAAGGTAATAGAATCAGGTGAGAATGACAATATCTTTGTTTATTGGAGCGGGCACGGAGTTCCCGGAGCTTTGTGCTGGGACGAGACATCATACGGACTGACAGGTGACTGTCTTGCAGCTGCATTTGAGAACATGAAAGAGAGAAAACGTTATCGTAAACTGCTGATGATGGTTGAAGCGTGCTTTTCAGGAGGTGTCATGGAGCATTGCACAGGCATACCGGGAATGCTCTTTATAACGGCTGCGGCAGCTGACGAGACATCGAAAGCGGATGTGTTCAGCAGCCGCCTCAAAGCATGGATGAGCAACCGCTTTACTTCCACATTCATAGAACAGATTGAAGCGAACAAGGCAACGGCGATGCGCGACCTTTATTACCGGCTGTTCATCAACACCGTAGGAAGCCATGTGATGGTGTATAATGCCGACAGGTATGGAAATCTCTACTCGGCTAACATGGAGGAATTCATATGTAATAAAAATTAGAGTCTGTTTACTGCATCATCAAAAACCAAGGGCAATGCCGCGGATTTTGCAGCATTGCCCTTGGTTTCTATTTAGAGGCTGTTACTTGATGAGGAATTTCTTGCCGTTGGCGATATAGAGTCCGGCTGGGAGGCATTTTTTTGCTTCATCAACAGAGAGGCCTGTTGCCACACGGATGCCTTGCAGGTTATAAATATTGGTGTCAGCATCTGTCTCACCGACGAAGATGTTGTCTATGACTGTGGCATCGTTCTCATTGCGCAACACAACTGCTGTAATATTGAAAGGATTGCCGCTTTCCTTGTTGCCTTGAATCATCAGTGTGTTCACCTCGGCAAGCGATTCCTTGACTTTGATATCTTTCAGGTCAACGGTAGCCACACGCGGTGTGTGCACAATCTGATCATTATTGGCCCAGACGGTTTCCGGTTCCCACTTTGTCAGGACTTTGAGGAAATATCCGTCATAGTCACCGGTATCCTCAGACAGGTAGATGTCCATGTAGCGCTGTCCTTCATAATTGTCAAATGCAGTTTTGAAAATCTCAAGGGTGTTCCAGCTGTCCACCCAGAAATATCCGCCCCAGATGGCGCCCTCGGGCATCTGAAAGCCATCATTGCATATGCTGACTCCTGTCACAGTGAATTTGGCACCGCATATTTCCAGGCCATACTCCTTAAGGGCCTTAAGCATATCGGCGGTGATATATGCCTTGTAGTCTGTGGTGTTGTCACCAAGACTGGTGAAACGGCTTCCGGGAAGCCATGTACCGTTAGCCTTGATCTCTATGACGTCTGTTGTCTCTGAGAATGTGATATAGATATAGTTTCCGACGTTGACGTCTGTAGCAAAGTTCTCGGCAGGAATGTAGAGGGGAGTGGCCCATGTCACTTCCTTGGGTTCCTGATCGTAGAGAGTTTTTACTGTCTCCTGTGCCATGGCAGGCATAAATGCGGAGATCATCATCACGAGAGTAAATATAATCTTTTTCATTGCATTTATTGGATTTTTTCCTGCCATGCCCTGGGTACGGACATGGCAGGCGGGTTATTGATTTTTTGCTATTTTAAGATCTGACACTCTGATATTGCCGTTATAGCAGTTTATTGACCAGCAGTTGCGTGCAGTGCCATAAACGCGTGTTGTATAGGCAACGGTCTCATTGATATACATGGTCATGACGGAGTTGTCTGTGATGATGGTGATATTATATACCCCATCAAGAGGTGTGTTGAAGTTATAACCGTCAGTATTAGGCACGAAGCCGCTGCCGCCTTCTTCCTCATAATTGATTTTGCGGATATTCTCGTTCTCCGGGTTCACGACTATCGAGTAGAATTTTTCGGAATCGCTTCCACGGGCAAAGGAAACTCCGAATTTGTCATATGGCGAGCTTGCGGTGAGTGTGAACGATATGCGGTTCTCTGTTCCAAGACGCGGCATGAGTTTATACTGGTCATCAGTCAGGGTGAAGTCGGCTTCCGCTTTCTGCTGTGAGAGGAGCTTGGCTATGGCAGGCACTTCGCCAAGGCTGAGTGTGCCGTCCTCGTGCTGCACAAGCTTGTGTGCCACAAGGTTTCCGGCCCAGTCGGCATTGCCGGTGTTGTTGCTGCCGGCACGTGTGGCACACCAGCCCCAGATGTAGCGGTCTGTGCCGTTTGAGGCGGTCTTGCCTGCATAGAAGCCACGCGAGTCAAGGAATCCTTCTTTTGCATCGGGCCATATTCCGGCATCATTGGCCGTGCAGACTTTCAACTCATCAAGTGTACGGCCTTTGAAGTATTGCACTCTGCGCACTGCATCGTGCTGCTCGGAGTAGATCAGATACCACCAGTCACCCATTTTGAACAGGTCCGGACACTCATAGAATCTGTCCCACATCATGGTCATGAACACGCCTGCTGAAGTCCAGTCGTAAAGATTGTCCGAGGTATACTCGGCCAACACTCCTTTTCCGTTCTGACGGGTGGAGACAAGCATATGGAACTTGTTGTCATCGCCTTTGTAAACAAAGGGGTCACGGAAGTCTGTGGTACTGTAGGTGTCTGCGCCTGAAATGATCAGTTCCTTGTCTTTGGTCCATGTCTTGAAGTCATTTGATGTTGCAAGCATCACAGCCTCGTTGATACCGCCGGTAGTGGCGGGATTTGGTGAATGGGCCGTATAGAAGGTATAGTATGTGCCGTCGTGGTATATGGTTGAGCCTGTGCCCAGGGCAGCATCAAGTTCAGTGGCGCTGCCACACGGAATCAGTTCGCCAAGTGATTCATATGATGCCGCATCAGAGGTTTTAACGCACCAGATGGGATGGTATGTGACGGCCTGGTTGGGGCGGTAGTCCTGAAGATACATGACCTTGAAGTCATTGGCAACGGGGTCAAAGAACGGCATGGGGTCACCGACATAGCCCACATAGGGTTTGTAATAAATCTTCTGGCTCATGCCTTCATCTGTGTCAAGATAGACCTGTGTGTTGGCAAGGTCCCTGTCTGTCAATACCGGTTTGTCATCACTGCAGCCTGTAGCTGACAACATGGTTGCAGCAAGAACCGGGATAGCGATTAACATATTATATTTCATTGCTTTTGTTTTTTATTATTGGCAAAGATAGTTGATGGCATTTTTGGTCAGTCGGATCATATTCTGACGATAGGGATTGTCCATGCCATTTCTGTCATACCATTCGTAGGCTGGAGTACCGATGGTGATCACACGGCCTGAGGTAAATCCTTTAAGAGCTTCGTAGGGCTCGAATTCCGCAATTGTGACGCGGTTGATGTCATAATCATGACCTGAGGCAAGGGCTTTTGCTCCCGTACGTTCTTCCCAGCCGGCCATCGAGCCATAGGGATCCCAGTCCACACCCCACTGCAATGTGCGGTTTGTGTTGGAGCAGCCCTGACAGAGAAGGATTATGCGGTTGGCGTCATCAACTGTCAGTCCATCGTACAACGGGTGTGATTCATGACCGGTGATGGTGAATCCGAGATTACCGGTCAACGTCTCATAGCTGTCACCGCCAAACATGTTGTTGGGGCTCTGTTGGTCACGGGCTATGCGCCACACATCGTTTATATAGCGTGCGCCGTCGCGCGAGGCGAGTATTGCGCCTCCATGCAGCCAATAGCTGTTGAACAGGTCACGTGAATCCCAGAGTTGTCCGGGCCAGTCTGTCCAGTCAAAATGGCACCATATCATAGTGTAGTCATCAAGTTTCACGCGACCGTCGATAATATCCTGTATCGAGATGTAGCGGCTGTTAGGCACATTTTCAAGCATCCACCGGCAGGCCGCTTTAGCTTCTTCGCCAAGTCCTTCTATTGCCGAGGCGTTGCCGATAAAGGCTTTCGGAGCCTGTGACATATCGTCCTGAATAACGGTGACGGTATACCGTATCACGGCTGTACGCTGTGTGGCGGTGAATTTGACAGGTTGTGAAAAGTCAATGAGTGATCCAGACTCAGGTGTGACGGTGGTGCCTTCATTTACAGTGAATGTTACCTGCATGGCTGTCACAT
The DNA here is from genome assembly GCA_030536615.1 of Bacteroidales bacterium. Classification (GTDB taxonomy): domain Bacteria; phylum Bacteroidota; class Bacteroidia; order Bacteroidales; family Muribaculaceae; genus CAG-873. The sequence continues at coordinate 7,010 of JAUNPQ010000059.1, forward strand.
CCTCCTCCTTTGGCACGAAACACTGGATGGTGCGCGAGAGGTTGTCTATTGTTCCGGAATATTTGCCATTGAGGGTAAATGTGAGGAATTCAACGTTATCATGTTTCACAGTGAGTGTATATGCCGTGTAGACGCTGCCGTTCACAACTTTTATAGACCGTGGCACTGTGCCGTCAAATTTTGTGCCGACGGGGTAATCGCAGGTTGCGCCTTCACTGAGGGTGATGGCATCAATGCTCAGGTCTGTGAGATCAATGTCTGTTGACACGTTCACGCTTACAACCCGGGCTGTATGGTCAATCACACCGGGGAAGCCGCTGACTGTGATTGATTCTATTCTGGTGCTCCCGTCGAGGCGCAGACCGGATGTGTTGTCATCATCGCATGACTGGACCGCGAAAGCAAACACAGTCAGCAGCATGACATATATTGTATTGAAATATTTTTTCATAGTCTGATGATTTACCAATTACCTATGTTCTGTTTGTAATGTCCGTTTGAAGCGCTCAACTGCGAGAACGGAATGGGAAGATACTCATTCTTGTTTGGCGTGAAATTAGCGGTGGCATAGATGGCGCAGTTGTCAGCCTCATCGGCATAATATTTGTTGATGACCTGATCAGCCTCGCCCCAGCGCACAAGGTCAAAGAAACGTTCGCTCTCCATGGCCAGCTCGACACGGCGTTCATGCTTGACAATCTTCAATGCCTCAGCCTGAGTGTAGCTGCCATTGTAGGGACGGATCTTGAATCTCACGCCATAGAGTTGCTCGTAGTCAGAAATCATGCCGGTGCTTTGTGCTGCCCTGTTGCGCAGAGAGTTCACAATCTCAATGGCCTCGGGAATGCCCTGGTTCAGCTGTACAAGTGCCTCGGCACGCATAAGGAGGATGTCAGCATATCTGAGCACGATGCGGTTCATGGGCGAGCCCCACCATCCACCTTTCACAAGGAATTCGCCTTCAGGGTCAACATTCTGCTTGAGTGTGACATAATATCCGTAGAGGCCGTTGCTGCGGCTCCATGTGGCTGTCTTATCCATAATGAAATCCTTGTTGAACATGTACGGTGTGCCGGGCATCCCCACAGTCAGGAACAGACGGGGATCAGCATAATCACTGCTCATGTCATAATCCTTATCATTGTAGTTGTCAAGGAAGGGCAGGCCGTTCTCATCAGTCTTGAATGCGTTGACCAGATTCTGGCTCGGCTTATAGAAATCGCATCCGCCGTCAGTCACGCCGGGAATGTTGGGGACAATAAGTCCATATGACCAGTTGCAGTTACCGTGGTTGGTTCCGTCGTTAAAGGAATATTGCATGGCCCAGATGGATTCGGGTCCGTTCTCGAAGACGGGTTCGGGACGGAAGTTGTTGTGGAAATCCGGTTCAAGGGCACATCCGGAGGGGGTCATCAGGGAAGGATCCGTGTATTTGATCACATTCAGAAGGTCCTCACGGTCAATAGACGTTACCTGATTGGATTTGGCATTGTCCTGACGGTAGGCCTTATAAAGATATGTCTTGGCAAGGTAAGCGGCAGCGGCGGCACGGTTTGGACGGCCAACCTCGTCCTGAATCTCCGGCAGATTATCGAACGCATATTTGAAATCATCAATGATGATCTGCCAACCTTCATTATTAGTGTAAAGGGTGTTCTCAAGATTGTTATACTCCGCGGGTGACATTTTCTCATCTATCGCAAAAGGAATGTTCTTGTAGAGGCGTTTCAGCAGGAAATGTCCGTGTGCGCGCAGGAATCTCATTTCTGCAATGCGCTGGTCTCGTACGGGATAGGTGCTCTTGTCCATTTCCACCAGCACTGCGAGTGCGGTATTGGCGCGGGAGATGACCTGATAAAGTCGGTTCCACATATCGGAGATATTCCAGTTGGTGGTCATGATGCCCTGTGATATCTCAAGGGCATGGAACACATCGCCGTCCTCGGTTCCGTTTCCGCCCTTGTAGGCATCATCGGAGCGCACATCATAGTTCCACATCGAGAATGATGAGTTGATGTCTTCTATAGAGATCCAGCCCGCATATGCCGATATTACAAGGTTATCCACATACTGGGGGTTCAGGACCTGATCATCATCTAATGTTCCCTGTGGCTTCTGTCCGTCAAGGAAATCGTTGCAGCCTGTTGAGATAAGTGTCAACATCATAGCTGCCAGATATAGTAATTTTTTCATTGCTGTCACCTTGTTAGAATGTTGCGTTAAGTCCGAATGTCACGTTGGTAGGTATCGGATAACCGTAGTTGGGGTTTTCCGGATCAACACCTGTGAAGTTTTTGCTTTTAATAGTGAGAAGATTCTGTGAGCTTACATAGAAGCGCAGTTTCTGCAGTTTCAGTTTTGCCGAAAGTTTGGACGGCAGCATGTATCCGAACTGTATGTTGCGCAGTTTGAGATATGATCCGTTCTCCACATAAAAGGTTGAGACTCTTTTTTCGTTATTGATGTCTGAACGGCTCAATGCGGGAATTGAGGAATTGGGGTTCTGCGGTGTCCAGGCATCAAGCAGACGCTCACCTTTGTTGAGGAATCCTATGTTAAGTCCGCTCCATAGATCTGTCTCTTTCTTAAGATCGGAGATGACATCCTGCCCCTGGGCGCCTTGCCAGAACATGGAGAAATCAAAATCCTTATATTGCAGATAAACATTCAGGCCATAGGTGAAATCAGGTGTCGGATCATAAATCCATTGCTGGTCTCTCTCATCAATAACACCGTTTTTATCAAGATCTCTCCACCGGATGCGCCCCGGAGCTGCACCTTCCTGAATGGCGTGGTTGTCAACTTCCTCCTGGTTGCGGAATATACCGTCGGCCACATAACCGGCCTGTGCCCCGTAGGTATGACCTACAACGCTGTACACTCCGTTACCGCCGAATGTGCCGTTGGCTGCCACTGTAGCGGGAATAGCGGTGATCTTGTTGCGGTAGGCGGAAATATTGCCTGTCACTTCATAATGGAGGCCATAGGATGTGTCGTTTCTGTAGCCGAGGTTAAGTTCAAAGCCTTTGTTGTTCATTTCTCCGGCGTTGATCCATTGCGTTGAGCCTTCGCCCATGGCTGCTATACCCACCATCTGTACCAGAATGTCAGAGGTCTTTTTATAATAGAAGTCCAATGAGCCGAAGAGGCGGGAGTTGAACATGGCCCAGTCAAGGCCGGCGTTATATTGGGTGGTGGTCTCCCACTTGATGTCCGGATTGCCTATCTGGTTGCGTTTGAAACCGGACTGCAGTATCGAGCCGCCGTTTGTGCCGGCTATATCATAGGATGTGCCATAGCTCTGACCGCCTGATTCATTGACGCCGTAGTTGGGGACATAGACAAAGAACCGAGCAAGATTGCTAATTTCCTGGTTGCCGGTCTGACCCCATGACAGGCGCAGTTTGAGATCATTCAGCCATGTTTTCTCTCTGAGGAATGATTCGTTGTTGATGCGCCAGCCGAGTGACACGGATGGGAAGGTGGCATAACGGTTATTTGAACCGAAACGTGATGATCCGTCATAACGGAGTGTGAGGCCCAGAAGGTAGCGGTTATCAAATGAATAGTTGGCCTTGCCGAAGAATGACACCAGCGAGAAGCCGTCACCTGAACCGTAGGCTTGCGCCTGTCCCACACCGGCATCGGGCCACATGAAATCGGGATTCAGCACTGAGAAATCCATCTTATAGCCTGAGAACCAGTTTGCAGTCTCACGGTTCAGCTCCATACCGGCAAGGGCGTCAATATGGTTCTTGCCGAAGTCAATATTATAGTTGGCAACAAGGTTCCACATCCAGCGTGTCCAGTGTTCCTGCTTGGCCTCGACGGCGTTTGTGGAGTTGGCGACATTGCCTTCAGTGACAGGATAGGTGAAGAATCGCTGCTGTTTCTGGGAATAGTCCAGTCCGAAAGTTGTGCGCAGATTAAATCCTTTGAATGGATTGAGGTTTACATAGGCGTCGCCGAACATGCGCCAGTAGGTGTAGCGGTTGTCTTTGTTGCGGACAAGACGGGCCAGCGGGTTCTCACGGTCAGGATAGCCGCCTACAGGTCCGGCCCACTCTCCGGTTGTTGTATAGACCGGCAGGGATGGATTGGCCTGCAGCACATTCTGAAGGAATCCACCGGGCGACTGCACCTCGTCTGTTCTGTTCAGGGTGAAATGCTCGCCCACGGTCATCACGTCGTTGAAGGGTTTGAACTCTGTGTTTATACGTGCTGAAAATCTTTCAAAGTCCGTATATTTTATAATACCGAGGTTCTTGTAATAACCAAGTGAGAAAAACGCGCTCAGTTTATCGGTGCTTCCACTTATGGAGAGGTTGTAGTTCTGTACCATGCCCGTACGGGTGGTCTCGTCAAACCAATCGGTGTCGGCAGCCGGGGTGGAGCCGTTGGCATCCAGATATCGGTTCATTGACATTGAATTGAGAACAGGATATCCGTTGCTGTCGTAACCCCAGTTGTATCTATATCCCAGACCGTTGGTGTTGGGATCCTCGCCGCCGTTCACATAGGCCTGCCACATTGCCCGGCCATATCCCTCGGCGTTCAGGACTTTCATGCGGTGTGTATAGAATTGTGCTGCCACAGAGGCATCAAGCGTGATTTTCAGATCCTTGCCTTTCTTGGTGGTTATGATGATCACGCCGTTGGCTGCCCGTGAACCATAGATGGAAGCCGAAGCGGCATCCTTGAGAATCTGTATTGACTCAATGTCATTGGGGTTGAGCTCATGCATGCCGCCTTTTGTGGGCACGCCGTCAATGATATAAAGGGGGTCATTGTTGTTGAGCGTGCCGATGCCGCGTATGCGGACTGTGGCAGAGCCGCTCGGGCCACCGTCAGCTGATATATTCATGCCGGGGACTCTGCCCTGCAGAGCCTTGATGGGATTGTTCTCGTTCTGTTTGGCCATTTCGCCGACATCGACAGATGTTATAGCACCTGTCACATCTACTTTGCGCTGTGTTCCATAGCCCACAACAACAAGCTCATCAAGCAGCTCGCTGTCCTCGTCAAGCGAGATGGTCATCTTTGGCTGCGCCGTCACCGTCTTGGCTTTATAGCCGATGCATGATACGATAAGGTTAGCTCCTTCAGGCACTGTTATTTCAAAGTTACCGTCAATGTCTGTAGCCACGCCATTGGGTCCTTCAATTCCGCAGACCACGCTGGCACCTATCAGTGGCTCCTGATCCACGGATGAAACAACAGTTCCATGCACAGTGATGTTCTGTGCCTGCGCCATAATTGCGACAATCGTCAGCAATAATGCACTGAGAAATGTTCTTTTCATTTTATTGAGATTTTGTGATAAATTCTGTCGCAAATTTAGCTGACCGGCTCAGCTGATGATATAACTGATGTTGTGCAGCCTATCAAATTCCGGGCAATGCACGTTTTTTTATATAAAAAGCACAATTTTTCATAGGCGCCACATGAACAAGAAACACACCTTCACAATATCAGAGGGTGTGTTTCAATAGTTATGTTTTGTATGGACTATCTGGCTAACCGGCAACGTGCATCAGTGGGCGTTTCCCCATATGCCTCGCGATAACATTTGGTGAAATATGCCGGAGTAGAGAATCCAATCTCATAGGCAATCTCGCTGACGGTCTTTTCAGTCTGAACCAGAAGCATGTGCCCGTGCTGCAGCCTGAGGCGGCGCATGAGTTCCACGGGGGCATAGTTTGTGAGTGCTTTGATTTTACGGTAGAACTGTGACCGTTCCAAGCCCATTTCAGAAGCCAATGCGTCGACACTCAGACCGGCATTGCCCATTTTTTTGCGGAAAATATCCAGAAAACGGTTGTAGAACTCACTGTCAATGTCACCGGGACGCACAAGTTTTGTCTCTGCGGTTTCTTTTCGTGCTTCCGTATGGGCGCACAGCGTTGATACGGTTGATGATTGCCAAAGTTCCCGGATGCGTTTGCGGTTTGCGATGAGACTTGCGCATCTTGCTTTCAGGACAGCGCTGTTGAATGGTTTTGAAAGGTAACCGTCGGCGCCGCTGTCATAGCCTTGCGCACGTTGTTCGTCCATGGAACATGCCGTAAGCATAAGGACGGGGATGTGAGATGTCGAGACTTCGTTCTTTATCTGCCGGCAGCACTCCAGGCCGTCCATCACAGGCATCATGACATCACATATAATCAGATCCGGAACATATTTGGCCGCAAGTCTTATTCCCTCCTTACCGTTTGAGGCGGTGATTATATTATAGTCATGGTTCATCAGTTCACCGACAAGCTTATGGATGTCTTTGTTATCATCAATGATAAGCATGATCGGTTTTTCGGCATCAAAGGACATATCCGCTTCAATGGTCTCCAGTTCGGCCACAACATCATGTTTTTCAATTCTTTTATCAATATTCTCAACTGTTCCGGCAACATGCGCAACAGGAAGTGTGACCGTGAAGACTGACCCTTTATTGAGGGTACTTTCAACAGAAATGCTGCCTCCGTGCAGTTCAACAAAGGCCTTGGACAGTGACAGGCCTATGCCGGAACCTTTAGGATGAATGCGGTCAACCTGATAGAAACGGTCAAATATATTGCCAAGATCGCGCTCGCTTATGCCTTCGCCGGTGTCGGCAACCTTGAGCGTGAGGCTATCGCCGGTACATTCATAGGATACGGTGATAGATCCGTTGTCAGGTGTATATTTCAATGCATTTGACAGCAGGTTGAAGAATACGCGTTCAATTTTCTCGGCATCCAATGCCAAAGGGCATGCCTGTTCAGTCTGTGAGGATTCCAATGTCAGTTTGATGTCGCGTCTGGCGGCGATGGCATAGAAAGACTCCATCCAATCACGGATGCAACGGCTGAAATCCACCTCGGCCAACTTCAGGTTGAGTTTTCCGTTTTCATATTTGCGAAAATCAAGAATCTGGGTTATAAGCCTTTGAAGTATCCGGACATTTTTATCGGCTATTTTTATCAATGTGTGCTGCTGCGGTGTCAGGTTGGATGCGGATGCCAGCTGCGCCACCGGTTCGGAAATAAGCGTGAGCGGAGTGCGCAAGTCATGTGACACATTGGTGAAAAACATGAGTTTTGACTGCGTGGCTTCCTGCAACTGCCGGTTCAGCATGGTCTGCTTGTCTTTTTCTTCCTCAAGGAGTTTGTTGCGCCCCATAAGTTCACGCTGGTGGCGGCTGCGCTGCCAATAGGCACGCAACAAAAGAAAACCTACGCCAAAGAGAAGGATGATTATGGCGATGCTGGCATAGAATAGAGATGTCTGCGATGAATGTTGTGCCCAATAATCATCAATCTGTTCTTTAAGCACTTTCATCTTCGATGTCTCTTGTTTCAAAGCCTCATCCTGCAGCAAAAGGATATTGGCATTGCTCAGGTCAACCGCTGATGAGACAGGGATAATGGTTTCCTTATTATATGGTTCTTTTTTTAATATGGCCAGAGCTGTCTGTATCAGTCTGTGGCCTTCTGTCGGATAAAGGAATGTGGCATCGATTATGCTGTCAGCCACCGCTTTGATTCCGACTTCCGGAGCTGCATCAATACCTATTATTTTTATATTGTCACGACCGGCTCTTGCCGCCACTTCCGATGCTCCGATGGCCATACGGTCATTGTGTGCATAAATCAGATCAACGTCGGGATATATTTTCAACAGAGAATCAACCACAGGAACAGCATCCTCCTTGTTCCAGTTTCCGGGAACGCTTGCCAGCAAAGTTCCTCCTGATGCCTCAAATTCCTTTACAAATCCATCATGGCGTTTTTCTGCCGGCGTCGACCCTTTCAGGCCAAAGATCTCTATAGCTTTCGCATCAGGACCGAGAAGATGCCGGGCATAATGCGCCGCTGACCGGCCAAGTCCCTCATCATCAACACCTATGCGTGCGGTATATGTGTCACCGTTTATGTTGCGGTCAAAGATGACAACGGGCACACCGCTTTCATAAACCTCTTTTATCACCGGGGTGAGTGCGGCGGCCTCATTCGGCGAGACCAAGATGATGTCAAAACCGTTCTTAACAAAATATCGGATGTCTTGGATCTGTTTGGCATTGCTGTCATCGGCAGAACGGATCTCCACAACAGCATCTTCATGGAACATAACTTCGCGGTGTATCTCATCATTCATCTTCTTTCGCCAGTCATCCTGACTGCATTGCGAAACGCCGATTCTGTAGACCTTGTCCTCTGTACAGCTGAAGAGCACGCCGGTCATGATTGTCAAT
>JAUNPQ010000060.1:0-10433 GCA_030536615.1 Bacteroidales bacterium
CGGCAATGGCAAAATTTATTTTGCATTGCGCTCGCTTATTCGTATTTTTGCATTAGGAATTAGAGATTGTGAAGATGAAATCTTATCGGACTGTTATGATCATAGCCGGTTCTGACAGTATTGGCGGAGCGGGCATTCAGGCTGACATAAAGACTTGCACTTGTCTGGGGACGTATGCCATGACAGCCCTTACGGCTGTCACGGCTCAGAACACGCGTGGCGTGTCTATGTACCGGGCCGTTGACGGTGTTATGCTTGAGGCTCAGCTGGATGCTGTTGTGAACGATGTGCGTCCGGATGCGGTGAAGATAGGGATGCTTCCCACCCTTGAGGCTGTTGAAGTGACTGCGCGTTTTCTGAGGAGGCACGGGCTTGGCAATGTTGTGACTGACCCGGTGTGTGTGGCCACGTCAGGCGATGCTCTTGCGGACAGGTCTGTTCCGGAGGCACTCAGGGAGTTGCTTTTTCCGCTGTCAGCGGTGGTGACGCCGAATATTCCGGAGGCAGAGCTTCTGACCGGCATGGATGTGGACATGGAGCATCCGGAGGCTGTCATGGCGGCTTTGCTTGCGTGTGGCGCGCAGTCGGTGTTGCTGAAAGGTGGCCATGCGGTTGGTTGCGGGAGTGCAGGTGCCACGGATTTTTTCATGGCGAGAGATGTCGGGGCGTATGAACGGCTGAGTGCGGAATGTGTTGACACGGTGAACACGCATGGCACGGGCTGTACGCTGTCATCGGCAATAGCTTCGTTTCTGGCCCTGGGGCGGGAATTGAGCGAGAGTGTGGCACTGGCAAAGGATTATCTATGGCATGCGTTGCGTGCGGGTGCAGGATATGAGTTTGGCCATGGCCATGGACCGGTGTGTCATTTTTACAGGCATCTTGACGGCGGGAAATGCGAATAGCATGCAGCATGAGAAGTAATTATCAGTAGTTAAACGTGTGAACGATATTTGGCAATGACTATATTTTTGAATGGTGAACCTGTTGAGTTGGCGGACAATGCCACGGTGTCAGACCTTGCGGAGAAATTGGGGCTGAGGCCTGTGGGAACGGCGGTGGCGGTGAACGGGCGTGTTGTGAGGCGCGCTGACTGGGCACTGACGGCGCTTGCCGCCAATGACAAGGTTATGGTTATCAATGCCGCATATGGCGGCTGACGGATGAGGGAGTTCTGTGTCATAGCTATCACTCCGGAGCGGATTTTTCCGGACGAGGCATGTGCGGTGCGCAGGCTGCTGGAAAGCGGCGCTGCGGACAGGGTGCATGTGCGGCATCCGGGATGCGGCGCTGATGAGCTGCGCTCTCTGCTGAGGGCGTGCGGAGATGATTTGTGGCAGCGGATTTCGGTGCATGACCACTATTGTCTTGCGGATGAGTTTGCAGGAATAGGTGTGCACGAGAACAGGCGCAACGGGGTGTATGCAGGAGGGATGAGGGATGTTGTGCGGTCTCGCAGTTGTCATTCAATTCCGGAGGCACGGGAGGCGGTGGGATATGATTATGTGACGATTTCTCCTGTGTATGATTCAATCTCTAAAACGGGATATGCGGCGGCGTTTGATGTGAGGGATGCGCAGTTGAGATCACTGGCTGCGGCACGACGGATAATAGCGCTTGGGGGAGTAATTCCGGAGAAATTCGGCGAGCTTGCCGAGGCGGGGTTTGCCGGAGCGGCGCTATCGGGGTTTATATGGGGAAATGGATGTGAGGATATGGACAGGTGTATAAATGAAATTATAGAAAGGCGCAGAGGGGTATGTTGCAATTCATAACACATTCTCCGACGGCGGAGGGCACAATAGCGCAGGCGCGGGCAGCGATAGCCGGCGGCTGCCGCTGGGTGCAGGTGCGCATGAAGGATGTTTCGGCGCAGAAAACGGCTTATGTATTGGCCGCGCTGGCCGCGCTGTGCATGGAGAGGAATGTGACGCTGATTGTGGATGACCATGTGGAGCTTGCCGGTGAACCGGGTGTTGCAGGGGTACATCTGGGTCAGACAGATATGCCTGTCACGGAGGCGCGGGAGATTTTAGGAAAAGGAAAAATAATAGGTCTTACCATCAACAGCATGGATCATGCGCGGGCGATGATGAACTCTGAGGCGTCTGAGGCGGTTGATTATGTCGGCATAGGTCCGTGGCGTTTCACGGGCACGAAGCAGCGGCTGGCTGCTGTGTTAGGCAAGACCGGTGTAGGTGAGATAATAGGATATCTGCGTGGAGCGGGTTATGACAAGCCGATTGTTGTGATTGGCGGTGTGACTGGCGCCGATGTGGCTGAGATTGCGGCTCTTGACCCTATCAGGATGACGGGGGTTGCTGTGAGCGGAGCCATAGCGGCGGCCACGAACAGGACAGCGGCCACGCAGGAGATAATGAAAATATTGAAAGACTATGAATAGTAAGCAAGACATTTTGAAAATCGGAGACCGTGAGTTCGGTTCGCGGCTTTTTGTGGGTACGGGCAAGTTCGCTTCTCCACAGCTTATGCTTGAGGCGATAATGGCGTCAGGCTCTGAGATGATCACTGTGGCGATGAAGCGCGTGAACATGATGAATGAGGCGACTGATGACATGCTGACGCATATAAACCGTGAGCATGTGCAGCTGTTGCCGAACACTTCCGGTGTGCGCGATGCCCGCGAGGCTGTGACTGCGGCGCAACTGAGCCGTGAGATTTTCGGGACTTCTTTCATAAAACTGGAGATTCATCCTGATCCCAAGTATCTTATGCCGGATCCGATAGAGACTCTAAGGGCCACTGAGGAACTGGCCGGGGATGGTTTCACGGTGTTGCCGTATGTACAGGCTGATCCGGTTCTGTGCAAGCGTCTTGAGGAGGCGGGAGCGGCGGCCGTGATGCCTCTGGGAGCGCCGATTGGCACCAACAAGGGACTTCTGACGCGCCATATGCTTGAGATTATCATTGAGCAGAGCCGTGTGCCGGTGGTGGTTGATGCGGGGCTGGGATTGCCGTCGCACGCAGCGGATGCCATGGAGATGGGTGCTGATGCTGTGCTTGTGAACACGGCGATAGCTGTTGCGGCTGATCCGGTGGCCATGGCGCGTGCGTTCAGGATGGCTGTGGAGGCGGGACGCGCCGGACGTCTTGCAGGACCGGGGTGCACTTTCCGTCATGCTCAGGCAACGAGTCCTCTGACAAGTTTCCTGTCATAGCAAGAGGTCTAAGCATAGTATAAACATTATGAATTCTAATAAAATTTCAGTCAATGAACATTGAAAATATAGACGTATCGTCATATCCCAATTCGGAAAAGATTTATGTGGCCGGTGAGATGCATCCTATCAGGGTTGCGATGCGGCGCATCAGGCAGTATCCTACCGTAACCATTCAGGATGGCAAGCGGGTGGAGCATCCCAACGCGCCTGTCACTGTCTATGACACTTCAGGTCCGTACACCGATCCGTCATTTCACCATGATGTGAACGCGGGTCTGCCTCCTATGCGCGAGAACTGGGTGGAACGGCGCGGTGACACGGAACGGCTTGACGAGATCACCAGTGAATACGGACGGAAACGGCTGGAAGACAAGAATCTTGACAGCATCCGTTTTCCCAGACATGTTGCTCCGCGTGTGGCCAAAGAGGGTCAGCGGGTGACACAGATGCACTATGCACGCAAGGGCATCATCACTGCGGAGATGGAGTATGTTGCCATACGCGAGAATCTTGACAACGAGGCGCGCGGTATACGCAGTTTCATCACTCCTGAGTTTGTGCGCCAGGAGATTGCGGAGGGCCGTGCCATCATCCCGGCGAATATAAACCATCCGGAGGCTGAGCCGATGATCATAGGACGCAATTTCAGTGTGAAGATCAATACGAATATCGGAAACTCGGCATTGTCCTCGGGCATTGAGGAGGAGGTTGCAAAGGCGATATGGAGCTGCTACTGGGGCGGTGACACGCTGATGGATCTCTCAACGGGTGACAATATCCATGAGACACGTGAGTGGATTGTGCGCAACTGTCCTGTGCCTGTGGGAACGGTGCCCATCTATCAGGCGCTGGAGAAGGTGAACGGACGTGTGAAGGATCTGACCTGGGAGATATACCGCGACACTCTCATTGAGCAGGCTGAGCAGGGTGTGGACTATTTCACAATTCATGCGGGGGCTTTGCGGGCGCATGCGCCTCTGATCGCAAAGCGTCTGACGGGATGTGTGTCACGCGGCGGCTCGATAATGGTTGAATGGGCCGTGACGCATGACTGTGAGAGTTTCCTGTACACTCATTTTGATGAGATCTGTGAGATTCTGAACAAGTATGATGTTGCCGTTTCTCTTGGCGATGGAATGCGTCCGGGTTCAACTTTCGATGCCAACGATGAGGCTCAGTTTCTGGAGCTTGATGTGCTTGGCGAACTGTGTCAGCGTGCCTGGGAGCATGATGTGCAGGTTATGATAGAGGGTCCGGGACATGTGCCCATGCACAAGATCAAGGAGAACATGGACCGCCAGCTTGAGAAGTGTCATGAGGCGCCTTTTTACACACTGGGTCCGCTCACCACTGACATCGCTCCGGGTTATGACCACATCACGTCAGCCATAGGCGGCGCGCAGATAGCCATGTATGGAACGGCGATGCTCTGTTATGTGACGCCCAAGGAGCATCTGTCATTGCCTGATCTGAATGATGTGCGCGAGGGTGTGATAACTTATAAGCTTGCGGCGCATGCGGCTGACCTGGGCAAGCAGTATCCGGGCGCCGATGTGCGGGACAATGCTCTCTCAAAGGCGCGGTTTGAATTCAGGTGGAAGGATCAGTTCAATCTGTCACTTGACCCGGAGCGTGCGCGGAGGTATTATATGGAGTCGCGCCGCAATGCCCCTGATGCCGATGACAGGTTCTGTACGATGTGTGGTCCCAATTTCTGTGCCATGCGTATTTCACAAGATGTAAACGAGAAATGTCAGAAAGATTGAATATGCATAATGATCCGGCGGACCGCGGCGGTTTTGCAGACATCATCAGCCGGTATGACTGGAATGAGACAACGGCAGCCATAGCCGGTTTCACTGCCACGGATGTGGAACGTGTATTAGGTGTTGCCCAAAGTGACAGCCGGCAACTGACAGCGGATGAGCTGATGGTGCTCCTGTCACCGGCAGCGGCGGATTACCTTGAGGAGATGGCTGAGTTGAGCCGGAGGTTCACGCTTGAGAAATTCGGGCGCACAATTTCATTGTACATTCCCATGTATGTGAGCAATCTGTGCGCTAATGCCTGTGTATACTGCGGCTTCAATCATGGGAATGCCCTTGCGCGCAATGTGCTTGACATGAAGCAGGTTGAAGACGAGTGCAAGGCAATCAAGGCTTTGGGCCCATTTGAGAATCTGCTGATTGTTAGTGGTGAGTTTCCGGCGGTGTGCGGCACGGAGTATTTCGCCGATGTGCTGCGCACTGCGCGTCCTTATTTCCACAATCTTACCATAGAGGTTCAGCCCATGCGCACGGCTCAGTACCGGCGTCTTGTGGAGGAGGGTCTGAACGGGGTGGTATGTTTTCAGGAGACATATCACCGCGAACGCTACAAGGTGTATCATCCGCGGGGCATGAAGTCTCTGTATGAATGGCGTCTGAACGGTTTTGACCGTATGGGCCGCGCCGGTGTGCACAAGATCGGCATGGGTGTACTGATAGGCCTTGAGGACTGGCGTACGGATCTGACAATGCTGGGACGGCATCTGCGTTATCTGCAGAAGGAGTACTGGCGCACGCGTTTCAGCGTGAATTTTCCGCGTATGTGTCCGTCGGAGAGCGGTTTCCAGCCAAACACGGTGATGACTGACCGCGAGCTGGCGCAGGTCACTTTCGCTTTCCGCATTTTTGATCATGATATAGATATTTCATACAGCACCCGCGAGAAGCCGTTGTTCCGCGACAATATGATGACTTTGGGAGTAACTTCGATGAGCGCGGGGAGTCAGACTGAGCCGGGAGGATATGCAACGTCACCTGAGGCGCTTGAGCAGTTTGAGGTGACGGACTCGCGGAGTCCCCGTGATGTCACTGAGTCTATACGTGCACATGGTTATGACCCGGTGTGGAAAGACTGGGATGCGGTCTTTGACACCGCGCAGCAACACTCTGTGTTATGAACGGCCGATATGCGCGCAATGTGGCGCTGGCGGAGATCGGCGAGGCCGGTCAGCACAGAATCAACGCGGGCCGTGTTCTGATTGTCGGAGCGGGCGCTCTCGGATCAGTGACAGGCCTTTATCTGGCGGGAGCCGGAGTGGGCCATATAGGTGTGGCTGACTTTGACACTGTGGATGTCAGCAATCTGCAGCGTCAGATTGCCTACACGGAGGCTGATGCGGGATGTCGGAAGGCGGAGGTTCTGTGTGCACGCATGCGTGCGCTGAACAGTGATGTCGATGTCAGGCCCATATGCAAGATGGTGACACGTCACAATCTGAATGAGATTGTCAGTGGTTATGATGTTGTGGCGGATTGTTCAGACAATGCCGCGACAAAGCATTTTCTGGCAGGTGCGGTGACTGCGTTGGGCAAAGTGTGTGTGACAGCTGGTGTCAGCCGTTTCACGGCGCAGGTAACCACTTCTGTGCCGGGGGGTGCGAGTTTCGGGGATATTTTCGGCGATGCTTCTCCTGCGGCGGATGGATGCGGCGGCATTCTGCCATGTCAGAGTGAGGGTGTATTGGGCCCTGCTGCGGGTGTAGCTGCTGCATGTCAGGGCGCGGAGGTTCTCAAAGTGCTTGCCGGAGCAGGGAAAACTCTTGCAGGGCGGCTGTTGCTGATTGACACGCTTGATTTCAGCACAGTGACGCTTTCAATGTCCTGATTCAGCGGGCCAAAGCAATGATTATAGACCGGCAAGAGTATCAGGATTGCCGACAAGCCAGAGGATGTCACCGGCGTTGAACACAAGATCAGGCTCGGAGTCAATATAGAGGTCTCCTCGTTGTACTGCGAGGACAAGGGCATCATAATTGTCACGCAGGCCTGAGGTGCGCGGTGTTTTCCCGACAAGCGAGGATGTGCGCCCCAGAAGAATTTTCATGAGTTTGTAGTTCTGTGTTTTTTCGTCGGCGGGATCAGTGGCAAGGTCGCATTCAACAACGGGTAGGATATTTTCTATCTGTTCATCGGTGCCTATCACACCAAGAATATCTCCGGGGAAGATGCGTCGCTCGCCACCGGGCACGGAGAATGTGACGTTTCCGCGCTGCACGCTGACGATGTTTACTCCATAGAGTGATCTTATGTTTGAGTCTCGCAGGCGTTCACCGGCAAAGCGGCATCCGTTGCCGACGGTCATGTAGGCAAGGTGGAGGTCATTTACCATTTTGCTTTTGCGACCGCTGCGGCGCAGTTCGCGTTCGTTGAGGTTGTCAAGGAATCGTTCTTCAATTCCGGCCATCTGGCGCCGCACCGTGCGTGAGAACAGCAGCAGGGCAAGGACAATGACGGCGATTCCGAAGCTGAGGCCCCAGCGCATGGAGTAGTATTCAGTGATGGTGTTTATGACAAAATAATTGGCAATGATGAAGCACAGCACTCCCATGGCAATCATGGCTATGTCGGGATGCTGACGCGCCTGACGGGGAGTACGTGTTTTGCGCGTGGCGAACACTTTGGCCAGAGGCATGAGCAGAGACAGCAGGAAGGGCGACATGGCAAGGAGTGTGACCCACATTGAGACGGGTGTTGCCCAATGTGGAATGACTGCTGCAAGCCAGGGCTTCAGGTAGAGGCTGCACACCAGTGAGATGGCCACAAGGACGATGCTGTAGAGAAGGGCCCGGTATGTGTAGCGGCGTATGGTGGCGTGCCATGCCCGGGTATGTGCTTCGGCTTTGGTGGCATCGTCGTGGTAGCGGTCAATCAGGAAGCGGAGACGAACGGGCAGGTGTTTTTCCACGAAATCATAGAACGGCGTGGACAGTTTGATGAAGTAAGGTGTTGTGAAGGTGGTGAGAACGGATACGGCTACAACAATGGGATATATTGAGGGAGAGAGCACGCCCAGACTCATGCCCAGTGTGGCTATGATGAAGGCGAACTCGCCGATCTGTGTGAGTGAGAATCCGCTCTGTATGGACACTTTCAGGGTCTGTCCGGTGATGAGCATTCCTGATGTGCCGAAGATGATCATTCCCAGTATGACAACAATGCTCAGCAGGAGTATGACCGGCCAGTAACCGGCGATTACCTGTGGCTGTACCATCATTCCGACTGAGATAAAGAATACGGCGCCAAAGAGGTCTTTGACCGGTGTCACGACTGACTCAATGCGTTCGGCATAGCTTGTGCCGGCAAGTATGGAGCCCATGACAAATGCTCCGAGTGCAAGTGAGAAGCCGCAGTATACGGAGAACACGGCCATGCCCAGACAGAGTCCCATGGAGACAATGAGCAGTGTCTCGGTGTTGAGAAAGCGCCGGCATCTGTTGAGCATGGATGGGATGAGGTATATGCCAACAAGAAACCAGATGACCAGAAAGAATACGAGTTTGGCAACGTTGTAGGCCAGTTCTCCGCCTTCAACGCCGTTGCTTGTGGCTATTGACGACAGGATAACCATCATGAGGACGGCGAAGAGGTCTTCAACAATAAGAACGGCAAAGACCATGGATGCGAACTTTTTCTGACGCAGACCCAGATCATTGAATGCCTTGATGATTATTGTTGTGGATGACATCGAGAGCATTCCGCCAAGGAAGAGGCTGTTGATGGTGGAGTAGTTGAGAAGATGCCCCACGGCAAAGCCGGCGCCCATCATTCCGCTGACGATTATCAGTGCGGTGATGATGGCTGACGCTCCTGTGTTGACGAGTTTGCGGAAACTGAACTCAAGTCCCAGGGAGAAAAGGAGGACTACTATTCCGATCTGTGCCCAGAAGTCTATGTTGGCCTCGGTGGTGACGGAGGGGAGGTAGGTGAAATGCGGGCTTGCCAGAAATCCGGCAACGATGTAGCCAAGCACCACGGGCTGTTTTATCCATTTGAAGAGGAGTGTGACAACTGCGCCCAGCAGGAGAATGAAGGCGAGGTCAGATATAAGGCTCTCTATGTTCATTTTCTGATGTGAGTGCTGTTATATGGATACTTGTGTTGCCAGTGAGATGGCCTGTGTGGGGTATATTGTGCGGATATGGCTGAACAGACTCATGTAGTTTATGTTTTCCGGGACGAGGACGGAGAGGTTGAGATGTGTGACATGTGCCTGATAATCGTACTCCACGTAATAGTGTGTGAGTGTCACTTTGTGTTTTTTCAGTGCTTTGCGGTATGGTTCTATGTCTTCAACAATGATGCTGAGGCGCATGCGTACCACGCGTGCCTCGGACCCCATATTGAGATGCCGTTCAAAACGTTCAAGCTGTGCAAGGATGAAGAGGATGAGGAGTGTGGCGAACACGGAGATCCAATACATCCCCACCCCGACGGCCATTCCGATTGTTGCCACCATCCATATTCCGGCAGCGGTGGTGAGTCCGCGCACGCTGCCTTTCATCTGTATTATGGCGCCTGCGCCAAGGAATCCGATGCCGGTGACAACCTGAGCGGCTATACGGCCCGGGTCTCCGTTCTTTAGGCCAAGATATTCCTGCGGCACATATACTGACAGGATCATGGCCAGTGTGGCGCCCATGGCTATGAGGGAGAATGTGCGCACTCCGGCTGTCTGTCCGCGGCGTTTGCGCTGGTAGCCTACAAGGCAACCCAGCAGCATGCTCAGCAGAAGTTTGTAGACGGATGAGAGTGTGTTTACTTCTGTGGCGTTGACGGTGTCTATCAGCCAGTCCCAATCCATGTTCAAATACTCTCTTACTTTTCGGTGAAGTGTTTGGATGCCAGACGGAAGTTATCGGCAAAGAGTTCAACGGTGTATGTGCCGGGGTTGAGGGCGGAATTGACGTCATAATAGATGGTGACGCCGCTGATTTCCTGACCGCCGTACTCAATTGTGCGGTGTGCCGATGCGGCAAGCGATCCGCCCTCGAAACTGAATGATCCGCCGCCGTCAAGAAGCTGGCCTTCGGGGGTGGTGATGCGCAGGTATATTGTTTTCTCGCCCACAGGGGTGGAGTTGTTCTGGGGAATGGTAAAGGTCACGGCGAGTTTTTTTGCTTTGGCTATTTTTTTCTCTTTCTTGCCTTTGCCGTTCAGCGGTGTGAGTGTCACTGAGCTGACGTTTAGTTTCTCGGCCAGTGTCATGCGCTCGGTGAGATGTTCGTTGATGCGGGATGTCTCGGCAACCTGACTGCTGAGGCGCTGGTTTGCGTCTTTGATCTCGGCGTTCTCGCTGCGGAGGGCTTCGTTTTCCTGATTGAGGCGGTCAATCTCCTCAATGTAGTGTTTGAGCAGGGCGCGCAATGTGGCTATCTGTGCGCGGAGATCAGCAATCTCTTTGGCACTTTTGTTTTTTGTGTCTTTG
>JAUNPQ010000060.1:10443-14733 GCA_030536615.1 Bacteroidales bacterium
AGCTCGCGCTGCAATTTCTCAATCTCAAGTTTGGCTGCGTCGTATTTTTCGACGAGTCGCATTTTCACTGAGTCTGTTGTTATGAGTTGCCCGGGGTTCTCAATGCCTGCAAACTCGTTTTCAAGTGTCTGCATGTCCTGGCGGGCGAGTTCTTCCTGATAGCTGAGCTCAGCGGCTTCTGTCTGAGCCTGCATGCGCTCAAGTTCGGCTTTCTGCTGGCGGGAGCTGATGAAGAACCATACACCGGCACCGATGAGTGCGGCGCCAAGCAGGCATATGAGCACAACAAGCATTGTCTTGCTTTTGTCGCGGCGAGGCACACCTTGTGGTGTCTCCGGGGCGTTATGTCCGGGAACTGTATCGGGAGTGTCATCTATGATTATTCTCTGGTCTTTGTCCATAATCTTTTTTCTGATATGCTTTCTTATGTTGTTTCGGTTTCATTAGTCAATGCAAAATTACAAAATTAACTCCATTTTCATTAAATTTGCAGCATGAAAATATATGTAGGAGCAATTATAGGCACGGTTGTGGCGGGTCTCATAGCCGTAACGGTGTGGGGCTACCACAAGGCGTTCAACACTTATGACAAATCTGAACCGACCGGTGTGTATATTCCGGAGGGCGCATCGTCTGATTCGGTCAAGGTGCTTCTGTGCGATGCGCTTGGTGACAGTTTTGGCGGAGATGTATATCTGATATTCGATATGCGTGGCGGTTCGCCACAAAAGGCATGGGGATATTATGAGGTGAAGGCGGGAGACCGTGCATGGTCTGTTGCCAACCGTCTGCGCACGGGCACTCAGACGCCGCGCCGTGTGACGTTCAACAACATACGTACAATGGAGGATCTGGCCGCACGTGTGGCTGACCGGTTTGTGTGGACCGCCGATGATTTTCTGGCGGCGGCGGACAGTGTGCTGCCGGCATTCGGATTCACTGACCGGCGGCAGTTTCCGGCGGCCTTTGTCCCTGACACGTATGAATTTTATTATACGGCGTCGGCCGCGGATGTTGTGAGACGCCTTGCCGAATACCGAAACAAATTCTGGAATGATGAGCGGCGCGAAAAGGCTGCGGCTCTTGGTCTTTCACCTGCCGAGGTCGCAACGGTAGCTTCAATTGTGGAGGAGGAGACGGCCAAAAATGATGAACGCGGAATGGTTGCGCGGCTGTATCTGAACAGGATTTCAAAGGGGATGAAGCTTCAGGCTGACCCGACGGTGAAGTTCGCGGCGGGAGATTTCAGTCTGAGACGCATAGGCGGTGATCTGCTGCGGCTGAACTCGCCGTATAATACTTATGTGGTTGCAGGGCTGCCGCCGGGTCCGATACGTATTCCGGAAAAATCAACGATTGATGCCGTGCTCAATGCTCCGCGTCACAACTATCTGTATATGTGTGCAAAGAGTGATTTCAGCGGGTATCATGACTTTGCCGTGGATTATGACACTCATCTGTCAAATGCGGCGACATATCAGGCAGAACTTGACCGCCGGGGCATAAAACTTTAATCAAGAGGGCGTTTTTTATGAAGAAAGATGACACGATGACCGTTATAGGTCATTACAACAATGATTTCAATGCCAATGTGGCACTGACAAAGTTGCATGCCGCGGGGATTCCGGCTATTCTGAACAATGAAACGACAGCGAATGTGTTCGGGGCGCCGTGGGCGCCGTTTGACACCATCCGGCTGATTGTGCTGACGGCAGATGCGGAGCGTGCACGGCAGATAATCGCCGACACCGAGCAATGAATGTCACTCAAAGATCTCGGAGACAGTGGTTTCCGCAGTGTCATCGTTGTCTGAGCCGTAGAAGTCGCATATGGTGACGTCATCGGGGAATGTGAACACGGATGTCTGCCTGTAGGGAAGTGTTGTGTCTTTGTATACGCGTGACATGTATTTTCCGTAGATGGGCAATGCCATTTCAGCGCCCTGTCCGTTGGCCATTGTGTTGAAGTGGATGTAGCGTTCGTCACCGCCTACCCACACTCCGGAGACGAGTTCAGGGGTGAAGCCCATGAACCAACCGTCGGAGTTGGAGTTTGTGGTTCCGGTTTTTCCGCCCATCTGTGCAGTCAGGGCATATGGAGCGCGGCGCAGACGGCTGCCCGTGCCGGAGTCAACAACGTTGAGGAGCATGGAAAGGATGCGGTAGTAGGCCTGACGGCTGATTGCTTCTGTCTGTATGGGTGAGAAGCGTGCAAGGACGTTCCCGTTGTTGTCCTCAATGCGTGTCACGTAGAGAGGACGTGAATAGCGTCCTTCATTTGCAAATGCCGAGTATGCCATGACCATTTCACGCAAGGATATCTCGCATGGGCCGAGTGACAACGCGGGCACGGCGTCGAGTTTGCTTGTTATGCCCAGCGAATGCATGTAGCGGACAAGGCGTCCGGGCTGTATGCTCTCATCAGTTATGAGGCGGGCGGATATCCAGTTGTTTGAGTTTGTAAGCGCCCAGCGGAGGTCTACGTTGTCACCTATACGTGAGCGTCCGGCGTTGCGCGGTGTCCACACCTTACCGTCAGGCAGTGTTATTGCGGGCTGTGTGTTGGGCAAAGTGCTGCAGGGGCTGAACACTCCGCCTTCCATGGCCAGACTGTAGAGGTATGGTTTTATGGTGGAGCCAACCTGACGGCGTCCCTGTGACACCATGTCGTACTGGAAGAAATGGAAGTCAGGGCCACCCACGTAGGCTTTGACATAGCCGTTGCGGGGATCCATTGACATGAAGCCTGTGCGCAGGAAGTGTTTTGTGTAGAGGATTGAGTCACGCGGTGACATTGTTTTGTCAACGGGACCTCCATAGCCGAACACCTGCACGTCGACGGGTGTGTTGAACTCACGCTCTATCTCGGCGTCGGAGAGTCCGCGCAGTTTGGCTATGCGGTAGCGCTCGCTCTGTCGGATAGCATTGTTTATCAAGCGGTTCCGCTGGGCTGTGGAAAGCTCGCTGAGGTCAGAGGTGTATGGTGCCGTGGGTGAGTTTTTCTTTTCTTTGAAGAACCGCTGCTGGAGGCTGGACATGTGCTCGGCTACAGCCTCCTCGGCATATGTCTGCATGCGCGAGTCAATGGTGGTGTATATTCTGAGACCGTCGTTATAGATATCATAGAATGAGCCGTCCGATTTGGGATTCTTGGCTATCCATCCGTAAAGGGGATTGTTTTCCCACTCAATGGAGTCTGTTATGTAGCTCTGTTTGTCCCATGAAGGGTAGTTGTCGCGATCGGGTTTCGAGGCGGTGAGGTAGCGTCGCAGTTCCTCGCGGAAATATGGCGCGATGCCTTCTTTGTGATCGGCGCGATGAAAGTCAAGTTCTATAGGCAGCTGTGACAGGGAGTCAGCTTCCTGTTCGGAGAGTTTTCCGGCTTTGACCATCTGTTCAAAGACCACGTTGCGTCGCTCACGGGCACGCTCCGGGTTGCGGCGGGGGTTGTAGTAGGCGGGATTCTTGACCATGCCTACCAGCAGTGCGGCTTCCTGAATGTTGAGGTCACGGGCGTCTTTGTTGAAGTAAACCTGTGCGGCGCTTTTTATTCCCACGGCGTTGTAGAGGAAGTCGAACTGGTTGAGGTACATCTTGATGATTTCCTCCTTGGAGTAGTACCGTTCCAGTTTGATTGCTATCATCCATTCTATGGGCTTCTGCATGGCGCGCTCAAAGAATCCGTCGCTGGGGGGTGTGTAGAGCTGCTTGGCAAGCTGCTGGGTTATTGTTGAACCTCCGCCGGCGTTTTTGTTGCCCATCAGGACTGTCTTGAACAGAGCGCGTCCGAGTGCACGGACGTCAATGCCGCTGTGATCTTCAAATCGTGCATCCTCAGTGGCTATCAGGGCATCAATGACGTATTGTGATATCTCGTCGTAGTCAGCATATACGCGGTTGCCTGTGTGACGGTAGTAACGGCCCATTTCCTGACCATCGTCAGTGTATATGATTGTGGCAAAGCGGTCTTTGGGATTTTTGAGTTCCTCAATGGGAGGCATGTATCCTATCACTCCGTTGTAGACAAGGATAAAGAGAAGGATCATGAATGCGAACAATGCAGCCAGAGTGTACCATGCAATCCGGATTATGCGCGATGAGCGGGCTTTTTTCTTCCTTTTCCTGACGAGCTTTTTTCTCTCATCGGGCATAAGCTCATTATCTGTATGATTGTGCTGACCGGTTATCTGGGGTGAATGTCTATCCATCGGAACGGGAACGTATTTATGGTATGTCCTGAAATTTGACTTTTAATGTATGAATTGGCATCCGGGATTGTGCCCTCTATGCA
>JAUNPQ010000061.1 GCA_030536615.1 Bacteroidales bacterium
CAGAGCGGGCGCCGGTGTGGCGTCCGCTCTGTGATTTAGAGGGTTGCACAAATATACGCCCCTCTTGGTTATGCATAAATCGCTCAGAGAACTATCTTCAGGGCTACGCGCTGGCCGGTAGCTGCCACACGGACATCCACAATGCATGCGCCTTTCGCTGTCGGGGTATACAATCCGGCGGCATCGGTGCGGCCTGTTGCCACGAGCACGCCTGCGGCATTGTATACTGCAACTTCTGCATCTGCGGGTGCATGAACAACCCCTTCGGTGTCAACATATATGGCAGCAACACCATCGGCAGTGACATCGCTGACACCGGACTCGCTTGAATAGACAAACTGTTTCACTGCGCTGTAAGCCGTGTTTTTAGCCGTATTGTCCACATAGTATGTGCCGCGTGTGCGGGCATAATATGTTGTCCCTTCTGTCAGAGCCTTTGAGCCTATCTTGATTTCACCGGCAACGGTATTGCATTTTGTGCTGAAATCATTCAGCGTCGTGGTCATTGATGTGCGTACGGGGAATTTGTCAGATGCCGAGATCTGCAGATCAACCTGATGCATGCCATCCCAGGCCTCAACTTCGGGATACTGGTCAATGTGAAGCACACCTGCTGCTATTCCGCCGGCAAATTCAGGAGCAGTATAATCTGTCTTGTTCACTGTCTGGAAGTTCTGTACTGGAGACTCACATGAGGCATCGCCGTTGACGGCCTTGACGCGCACATAGTACTGACGGCCCGTGCGCAACAGTTTGGCCGGTATTGTAACGGAGTATTTATCAGTATTGGCCGTGTAAACCGGATTGGCCATCGTGGCCAGTGTGCTCAGCTCAACGGTGAACTGTGTGCCTGACACTGCCTTGCTCCAGCTGATTACGGGCGTAAGGGAAACCTCCGTGGCCTGTGCGGCAGGTGAGGTGACGCGCAGTTGCGGAGCCACAAACTGTTGTGCGGGGGTTATGACATCATGGGCTCCTACCGGAGTGAAGCGTATGCGCCACCAATAGGTCGCGCCCGCTGTCAATGCCGGTAACGCCGATGATGATACCCGGTCTGCACCGCCAACGCTGACACTTCCTACAATATTGGTGAAATCGCTGTTATCAGACAGTTCAAGAACGCTGCGGCCCGGCTGCTGTTTGCTCCATGTGAAATCAAAGAGTACATCGGGTTCGGCTTCTGCCTGCGGATATACCAGCAACGGCGCTTTTGCGGTGGTAGGCACGCCGCCGACACCTATAGGTGAGGACTCATTGCCGTAGCGGTCATAGACAGCCACATACCAGTCATGTGTTGTGGCGTCGGCACCCATATCGTAGCTGTTGGTATATGTTATTCCGTGCAGATCGGCAATATCTATGCCAAAGGGTTCATTCATGGCCTTGTCATGCGCATACACCGTGTAGCGCATGCCGGGTACCTCATCCCATGTCAGTGTGGTGCCGGAAACGCGCACATTGGTTGGGATGGGGGGAGTCACAGCATCAATCCACATGCGCAGCGGCGCAAGGGCCTTGGTGGGATAAACGGCCTGTTGCATGTTTTCTGCAAACGTCTGCCGTTTGTCAAACACTTTTTCCGTTACATTGATATACTGGTAATACTGGAAATAAACCTGTCCGCATGTACCGATGCGTGCATTGTCACGTGCCGTTTCCACCTCATTGATGAATGTTTTGGTCATATAAGTGGTGCCGAGTTTCGCAAGCTCAGTGGAAGGGAAATACAGGCGATTATACTTTGTCGCGGCATTTGTCCACCATTTGTCAAGTTCATTCCATCGTTCGGGCCAGTATATCTGGGGCGATATAATATCTATGTCACCGGCTTTGAGCCACGCCAGGGGATCGGAAAAAATCTGCTTGTACTGCCAGTCACCTGAAATCATAGGCAGTCCGTATTCGCTGGTAACACATTCAGGCGATGCAACTCCGGCCGGGGCCATACAGAAAGAGACATACGGCTTTATGGACTTGATGGTCTGATTGACGCGTTTTATCATGTCATTGACATGTTGGCGACGCCAGTCACCTATGTCCTTCTTGCCTCCGGTCTGTTGCATCCACAGGTCATAGTCGCCACATTGCTCGGGACGTTCGGGCATACCGCCTTTAGGATAAAAGAAATCATCAAACACCACACCGTCAACATCATAGTTGGTAACAATCTCTGCTATGACATCGCATATACGCTGCTTGACTTCCTCAAGACCGGGATTGAGCACTGTCTGTACGTTGTTTTTCAGCAGCCAATCCGGATGTGAGTTCTCATACTCCAGAGGATTTGAACCATATGAAATATTGTCATTGTAGCGGTAGGGATTCACCCATGCATACACTTCTATTCCGTATTTATGGCATGTGCTGACCATCACTTCCAGAGGGTCGAATGCCGGTTCAACACCGCGTGCACCGCCGGCTTTGGCAGACCATGGCTCATATGAGGACTTGTACATGGCGTCGCAATTTGAACGCACATGATAATAAATCACATTTATATTCTGGTCCTTGAACTCGGCCATACGGTTGTCAAGTGTTTTCCGCAAGCCGTCAGCAACGGAGGCTTCGATGGCTCGTGTCGGCCAGCCGCCGGTCAGATATGGTGACATCCATATGGCACGGTGCTCGCGTTCAGGCACGTTGGCCCCGAATACACTGATACCCGTGGCTAACATCACAACTGCCGTTGCGAGATATTTTAGAAATTTCATTTCGTTTTGTTTTGTAAGGTGAGAATTGGAGAGAATTTATATTCTGCTTTGACAGCCAAAGGCAGCCGACAGTCATTATGCCGGTTGCCTTTGTTGAATCTGTCTCATCGCGGCAGTGACACACATTGAATCACGGCCGCTATGCTCAGAACAGTTTTGTCTTGTTGGGGTTGATGCATACGCCTGTGCCAAGATCGTTGCCTTCTCCGTAGTGCACACATTTCTTGGTTGTCGGGTTGTAATATACTATACCGGCCGGAATCTTAGATGAGTCTGTAGCAGTGGGACGGAACGCAAAATATACATAACCTGTCTCATTGTCAACAGCCAGCTGAGTGGTAAACAAACCTTCTGAGTCAGTAGTGTTCACCGGATCAGCATCCATGGCTATGCAGACATTGCCACGATTCTCTATAGGTATTGTCTCCGTTGCGCCCGGCAGTGTATATTCGTAGAATCCGGGGGTGCCGTCGGTACGCCATACATACATCGCATTACGTTTCTCGTCAAGAGCAAGAGCACGAGGTTTGGCTCCGCTCAACAGAACCGGATAAGGCAGGGGGACGGCAGCGGCTTCATCCTGGGTCTTGTAGATATCCGTATCTTTGAAACGGTAGATAGCCGGGCCGTTGTAAATCTTAGCCCACCACCATACGCCTTTGCTGTCACGCTGCAGGGAGGTGCTGATTGCACCGTAGGCCAGAGGACGGCCATAGAAAGGTATCAGTTCATTCTTTGCAACATAGTCATCGCGCAGGAATGTGGAACCTTGCTGTGTCTTGCCCTGAACCGCGCCGCGTGTGGTGAGTCCTACACGGCTGAAGCCGGTGTTACGGTCTGTATAGTAGAGGTATTCACCTGCAACACAGCCCTGATAGGGGTCACTGAATGCGGGACCGCCGACATTGGTGATCACAGTGTTCACACCGCTGCCGTCAGTGCGCATGGCATTGATGTATCCGTCACCGAGTACGCCGTTCTCGTCATTGATGTAATAATACTGCTTGCCGGCGTCCAAGATGTAGATCCAGCCTGTCGTGGTGGTATTGCCTTCTTCATCAACGCCCTTGACATCAGCATACTGAAGCTCCATAACGGTCTGGCCGGCGGAAACGCCCATGTCATAGGGCAGAATTTTTGTGCCTTGCGGAAGTGTCGAGGGATCAACAAGTTTATAGGCCTTGATCGTTCCGCCACGCTGAGCATAGTAGAGTGTGGGTGCTGGTGTGCTGAGACCGACCTGAACATTGAGATATGTATCCTCAAGACGCCGGTTCTCTCCGTCAAGATCAAACCATGAGGATATCTCTACACGCTGTGAGCCGATGTTGCTGAACTTCACTTTGCCGGGATAGTCTATATTGCCTTCACTGTCAGAATAGCCGGTGAATGTCTCCAGTTTGTTGCCATTCTCATCAACTGTTCCTTCAGGGAAGTGCCATTCATAGCGTACACGCAGATTCTCAGGGTTGGGGAGTTCCAGATTGAATGACAATGTGGTGTTGTTGAACTCTATGACCTCTGTACTCTGTTCTGCAACTGAAAGCACGGGCACAATGTCATAGATAAGAATGGGGTAGGTCTGTGAACCTACACCGTCCACAGTAAGGGTCACGCGGTAAATACCAGCTTTGGCAAACTTGTGGACGGGATTGGGATCCGTGGAGGTCTCTCCGTCACCGAAATCCCAGTGCACGGAACCGCTCTTTGACGAGGTATTGTTGAATTTGACGTGCGACACCACATAATAGTCAAGAGTGTATTCATCACCGTCAACATTGTAGGTGAAGTCCACATCCTTGCTCTCATAGTGGTTGTAATCGGGCACATCGTCCGAGCAGCCTGCCGTGGTCAGCGACAACACAGCTGCGGAAGCCAGAATGAATTTATTGAGAAATTTCATAGTGTCTGTTTATATTGATGTGTTGGTTGCCGACTGCTGCGGAAAAAATGTTTATTCCCGCAGCAGTCCGGCAGGTTGTTTAGTTGATGGAGATTACGCGACGGTCATTGGCAATGCCTTCCTCACCGTCGGTGTCATAGACACGGAACTCGGTCTCAAGATTATAGCTGCGTGAGAAATCAATGTTATACTCACGGTCTGTCGAATCATAGATCCATTCCGGGAAAGAGATTACCTGCAGAAGCTCTTTGAAAGCCGGCATATACTTGGCACGGACTGTAGAAAGGATTACACCCAGGTCATCATTATAACGGCAGAATACCCATTCGGCTGATTTATAGACCGGATAGCAGCGGTAACCGTTATATTGAAGTGTTCCATCCTCAGCCACGGTGGGAAGGTCCATGGCAATCTCATGCACCACGGCTGTTCCGTCCTCATTCAATGTTGTATAATAATAACCGGTGATGGCGTCATCCGAGGCTTTCACTGTCGAGAACCACAGGTCTGACTTTTCAGCGCTGCCCTGATCCTCTTCATCAACCTTTATATCAGTCGGGAAATTGACATCATACTTGGCATTGACAGCCGCAAACTGCTCGTTGCTGAAAGGATAGTTTATATATACCTGACGCAAGGAGGTGTAATATGTGGAATCTTTTGTGAGGAGTTCTATCACTTCTGCACGGAATTCGTCCTGAAAACCTTTGGGATAATAGGAGTCAAAACGTTCCTGATCCCACTCGCGGGGTTTACTCCATGCCACCGGATTCAATGTGCGTGACACGGGAATTTCACCTTTGATGATATATTCATAGCCATCCCATTCAGCCAGTGAATGGTCAAAACGTGCTATCGGGGTAAACGTGCGCATGGTATCGGCCGAAGACACGGTCTTGGTGTAACCCAGGGCATTTCCGGCAAGTTTGGCCGTAGCACTTGCAGATTCATCGCGTTTAACACGGTACCACACCTCGCTGTAGGCCACCTGCTTGCCTGGCTCTACATTGTATTTGCCTTGGAAGCTGAACTTTTCTCCGGCTTTGCACACCGTGGAACCCACTTCCCAATATGCTGTGGGCACTGCCTGTCCGGCATCCACAATGGGCTCAAGGACATCGCGCGTGGAGCATGAACTCAGGGATGCGGCAACGCCCAGAGCCAGAATCATTGCTTTATATTGGATTTTCATCGTTGTTCTTTGGTTTGTTGGTTTCTAATTCTTTTACTCTGCTGTCAACGAGGTTTTTACGCCATAGTCCTGTGCCCATATCATGGGTTTGCGCAACCACTTGTGGTTCTTGGCGGCACCAAGGCGCTCAAGTTCTGCAAGGTTGTATTTCTCCTCGGTTTCGGGGTCATAGTTGATTCTCTGAACCCAAGTTGATTCTTTCTCCGCCTCAGTCAGACCATCAACCCAGAATGCCTGATACAGATTGTAGGGGCGACGCAGTCCCGGATAAACGATTTCCTTGCTGTCACCTATACCGTAACCATTGCGGTTGTTGGAGAAGTGATAGCGACGCATGTCCGTCCATTGTTCGGGAAGCAGATACATGGATATGTATTTCTGCATCATCAGATCTGAAAGGGTATAATTTGAAGGATCAAAGAACCAGTGCTGGTTACCGATTGCCGTACATGGTTTCACGCGTCCCTCTCCTTCATTTTCAAAGAATGCTTTCACACGGCTCTCAAAACGACCTTGCTCAGAAGCTGAACCCGGTTTGTTGTTAGCCGCCGGATACAGACCGCCGTTGTCGGCCAGATAACGGTCAAGATGACGCTGTACATTCCACTGGGTTGCCTCTTTTGCAAGTTCGCAGGCCTTGACTTTGTCACCGAGCCAATAATATGCTTCAGCCTGGATAAAATAGAGTTCTTCCATGGTGAACAGCGGTGTGTAGGCGTCCTTGCCTCCGGCATATGCACCACAGTACAGAACAGGGAAGTTGGTGATCTTGTATGATGAACCGGCACCGATGTTATTCTCAAGATAACGCAACATTGTGGCCTTTGTGTCTATTGAAGCTGAGATAGGGCCTTCACGCGGCACAAAAAGAAGCTGCAGACGCGGATCACTGCCAAAGGCATTCGAGCGGTCATACGCTCCCTGGGTACGCTCATCTCCGGGATTGATAATGCCGAGACAGTCCTCCATAAAGAATTTGGAGGGAACGGCATTCTCGAGATCATTGCCACGGCTCTCCCATGAGTTGATGATGGGCTGTGACTCACTCCACTGGGCGTTTGACTCGCCCACACCGCCGTCAAAGTTATAGCGGGGTTCACTGCCGAACCATGCTCCGTACAGGGCATCGCCGGCGCGCCACTGGTCAATGGCCTGCTGGGCTGCAGCGATAATTTTGTTGCAGGTTGCCGCCGAGCGGTCTATGTTGGGCAGATTGCGCAGAAGCAGACGGGCACGTATGGCATAGACAAGTCCTTTCCATTTGTTCAGATCTCCGCCATAGACACGGTCCTGTGCCATGGTGATAGTGCGATTGTTGGGAGAGTTGACAATAGCATCGTCCTCATACATTGCGATGAGGTCTTCGCACTCCTGGAACATCCAGGCATATACACTCTCCTGAGTGTCGTAGTGCGGCGAGTTGCTCAGATATGCCTCGCTGCGCGGAATATCGCCGAATGCATCAGTGGTCAGCTGATAGCTCATCAGCCATATTGTGCGGGCAATCAGCTCATAGTTGGGTGAACCTATTGCCTGCGAGTTTGCCACAAGTTCCTTGGCGTTGACACCTATGTCATAGAAATGACGGCGCCACTGCGGGTGGCGGTTCATTGTCAGGAACTGCCAGCCCGACTTATAGGCAAGGCTTCCGCTCTGGCTCTTTCCCATCGTGGTGAGGCATTGAGACAGATACACGCCATACTCGGCATGGTCATAGTTGACCTGGCTGCCGTAGAACACAAGGACGGGGAGTCCCAGCTCACATGTGTTTTTATGAGCCACATCGGGATTCACGTTATCGTACAATTTGTCCTCGCAGCCCGTGGCACCAAGCCCGATCAGAGCCGCCAGTGCCAGTGTTTTTATCTTGGTGATAGTTTTTGTAGCCATGACTGTTTAGAAAGTAACGTTTACATTGAAGTTGAAGCTGCGCATCGAGGGAACCGAATAGTTGTCGATACCCATGGCACCTGTACCATTGGCTGCTGAAGGCATAACCTGCGGGTCTGCGCCTGTATATTTGGTGCACAGGAACAGGTTGCGGCCGGTCAGCGAGCACTTGAGGCCCTTGATGGGATTGGATGACCCGAGTTTGCCCATCAGACGCGTGAAGTCATAGGCAAGCGTCACATAGCTCAGACGCAGATACGAGCCGTTCTCAATGAAGTTCGATGACACACCATATATATAGTTGTTGAACGTTGTCTGGTCAAGAATGACAGGAGTGGTGTTCTGGCTGTAGGTGCCGTCACCATTCTCCACAACGCCTTTGAACACAACCTTGTGGTTACGATAGGGAACAAGACCTTTTGCCTGACCATTGCTGAACAGTCCGCGACCGGTGATGTTGGCGACATCGCCGCCCACGCGTCCGTCAAACAGGAATGACAGTGACAGGTCTTTCCAGCTGAATGTTGAACCCACACCTATCAGGCATTTTGGCTCACGGTTACCGATAAGGTTACCTTTGGCCGGATTGATGCGCGGATAACCGCTTTCGTCAATGAGAACATCGCCGTTCTCGTTGCGCATATAGTCAATACCTGACAATGATGTTGTTGATCCTCCTGCATACGCCGATGCAAATATATCGCCATACTGACCACCCTGTATCTCGCTGACGTTCTCAGGCAGAGAAACAACTTTACCACGGTTGTATGAGAAGTTCACATTCGCTGTCCAGTTGAAATCACGTCCCTGAAGAATATCCTGGGCAAGTGAGATTTCCATACCCTTATTCTCAATTGAACCCTCATTACGGGTCTGGAGAATTGTACCCGATGAAGGAGACACACGCACTGTCACAATCTGGTTGTCAACTGTGGTGCTGTAGTACGCAATGTCAAGACGGGTGCGGTTGCGGAAGAAACGCAGGTCAGCGCCTACCTCCCATGACTTGGTCATCTCCGGCTCAAGATAGAGGGCCTTTGAGATGGTGGGATTCACGCCGAAACCGCCGTCGGGGAAGTTGGTCCATGTCTTGTAGTTGTCAGAGAACTGGTTGGCCGGAGCATCTTTTCCGACTTTCGCCCAGTTACCGCGGATCTTACCATAGCTGAACACGGGGCTCTGCAGATGGAAGAGTTCGGAGAATATGATACCGCCGGTGAACGAGGGATAGAAGTATGTCGTCTTGTCACTCTGCAGCAGAGTTGAAGAACCGTCAACACGACCGGTCACTGAAACCTGTATCACATTACGGTAGTCAAAGCGTATCTCACCGAAATAGCCGTATTTGTTGCGTTTGCTGTGGTTAAGATAAACCTGTGCCTCGCCTGAACCATACTGCAGATATTCAGGTGAAAGGTTGTTCATTGACACAAAGTCACCGTCAAGCACAAATTTGTATCCGCCAAGACCGGCCGACACGCCTTTGTTCTGTGAGTACTCGGCGCCGAGGAAGAAGTTCAGATTGAAATCATCATTGATGTTCCAGTAGTAGTTACCGAGCATCTGGGCACGGAACTGCTCTGAACGCGAGGGGGTGTAGACATATTCACCCATACGGCGGTCATAGTCCTCCTGGATTCCTTTGGGGAATTCTGTTCCTGTCTGATTGCCTTTCTCGTCATATACGGGATCAAAGATGAATTCTTTGCCGGAAGTGGAAAAACGCGGCATGATGGCGCTTTCATAGCTGCTCCAGCCTTTGTCATAGTTCACCTTGCCGGTGAATGTCAGATTCTTGATAGGTTCCCACTGTATTGATCCGTTGAGGATGACGCGTGAACTTTCTGACTCGCTGCGGTCCATGTAGCGTCCGTAGTAAGGAGACACGGTGGCGTCAACACGCTGCTGGTTGGTCAGCTCATCCCATTTGTCGTAGCGGTTGCTCCAGTTGGGGAGTCCGGTGTCGGGATCTGCATAATCAGACATATCCTTGTTGATGGACCAACCGTAGACTGTGCTCATTGAGTTTCCGAAAGCACGGCTCTTGCTGTCAATGAAGTTGGATGAAATCATGATCTTCACAGCCTTTGACGGATTGAACTCACCTTTCACAAACACGCTCATGCGTTTCTTGTAGTCCTTGGGAACAACACCTTCATTGTCCATATAGGATGCTGAGGCATAGGCCGAGTATTTCTCATTGCCGCCGCTCAGGGAAATGTCATACTTCTGCATGAAGCCTGTGCCGAGGAAATTGTCCACATTGTCATAGTAGACATCCTCCGTGCTCATACGGGGACCCCAGCCGCCGGCCGAGTTGCTGACATAGAAACCGTTGGCACCGCCAACATATATATCCTGGAGTTTGGGTTTGCGCAGCACGTTGCTGATTTCCCAGCCGCCGTTGACTGTAACATTGACTTTGCCTTCCTTGCCGCTCTTGGTTGTGATGATGATCACACCGTTGGCACCTTCCTGACCGTACAGAGCCGAGGCGGCAGCGCCTTTAAGCACTGACATGGTCTCAATGTCATTGGCATTGATGTCACCTATGGACGATGCACCGCCACGCACAGCCATACCGTCAATGACAAACAGAGGTTCATTGCTCTGCGCGTTGTTGATTGATGAGATGGCACGGATCACGATCTGTGAGGCCGAGTTGGGCGAGCCTCCCGCGGTAGACACCTGCAGACCGGCAACCTTTCCCTGAAGGGAGTTCACAAAGTTGGCGCTCTGTCCGGCAGTCACTTCATCGGCCTTCAGCTCGCTGACGCTGAAGTTAAGTTTTGATTTCTCCTGACTCTGGCCCATGGCGGTCACAACAACCTCGCCAAGTGTCTCAGCGTCATCGTGCAGCGTGACATCTATCACACTACGACTTCCAACGACAATGCTCTGAGGCTTGCAGCCAACGTTTGAAAAAACCAGAGTGGCCTTGTCATTGGGCACATTGATTGAATACTTTCCGTCAATATCGGTTGCAACGCCGCCTTGGACGCCCTTGACTTGGACTGACGCGCCGATCAGCGGCTCGCCATCTCCGTCAACAACCGTACCGGTGACGGTGCGTGCCTGAGCAATCACCGCCACGAGGGAAAACAACAGTAAGAATAGCTGTTTTTTCATAATGGTTTCATTTGTTGTTTATTCAAGGTTAAATTAATTGTCTCGTAAATAATAATGATTGGAATTCATGAATGATTTGATGGTATTATTGTTTTGATTGGTTAATAATTTTTCCGGTATTCTGTCTCGTTGGCCTCCTGACCACGGGTTAACGGCATGCTGACACATTGCCTGAATGATCCATTACGGTTTATATGATTGATTTTTAAGCTAAAATTACCCAAATATCGTCCGACATCCTGTTGAAGTGCGGATTTCAGGGCAATATTTCGTACAAATCTAATACTTTTTTCACCATTACCCTCTTGCATTAAATTTGTTTAACACTATTTTGTGGTTATGGTATATTTTTAACTTAACAATTCACACTTTCATATCCCGTTTTCTCCATGCCGCATGTCTCCGGGCCTCCCGCCCGCAAGAGGTCATTTAAATTCATTTGGCATTGCGCTCGCTTATCCGTACCTTTGACTGTTGTCTTAGATACTCTCGCTCGGCAATGCTCAAATGTATTTGGCATTGCGCTCGCTTATCCGTACCTTTGCACAGCGATTTTTTCCGTACACCAAGAGGCTGTCCAAATCCCAAAAGAATATGCGCATAGACATAATCACCGTCATACCCGAGATGCTTGAAAGCCCGCTGGGCTGTTCAATACTGAAGCGCGCCTGCAACAAAGGCCTTGCTGAAATACATGTCCACAACCTGCGTGACTATTCAACAAACAAACACCGCAAGGTGGATGATTATCCCTTTGGCGGTGAGGCCGGAATGGTCATCCAGGTTGAACCGGTTGACCGGTGCATCACCGCGCTAAAGAGTCAGCGCAGCTACGACGAAGTGATATTCACCGCTCCTGACGGCGAACGCTTCACCCAGAAAACAGCCAACTCGCTCTCACTGCTTGACAACATCATTATTCTCTGCGGCCATTACAAAGGCATAGATTACCGCATACGCCAGCACCTGATCACACGCGAGATCTCCGTGGGCGATTATGTGCTCACCGGAGGCGAACTTCCGGCGGCCATCATCACTGACGCCATAGTGCGTCTCATCCCCGGCGCGATAGGTGACGAGCAGTCAGCACTCGCCGACTCATTTCAGGACAATCTTCTGGAAGGTCCCATCTACACAAGGCCGGCTGTGTACAACGGATGGGAGGTGCCCCCGGTGCTGCTCTCCGGCCACGAAGCACGCATAGCCGAGTGGAAACACCAACAGGCCGTGGAGCGAACCCAAAGGCTGCGTCCCGACCTG
Organism: Bacteroidales bacterium; assembly: GCA_030536615.1. Taxonomy (GTDB): domain Bacteria; phylum Bacteroidota; class Bacteroidia; order Bacteroidales; family Muribaculaceae; genus CAG-873. The sequence continues at coordinate 12,086 of JAUNPQ010000061.1, forward strand.
CTTGACTAAGAGAGTATTTAATAATAAATGTCAATACCCTCCAATGGTCTGGCTCACCTGGCGCCGGTCAGCGCTTATGGACCGCCGGCATCATTCTCCGGCTACAATCTTGCCCAGATACCATTTTCCGCCATCGCGGATAAACTCAAAGGTATATTCAACATAGCTGTCAACCCAGCCGCAGTCAAGATAGACCTTGGCAAACTGAATCTCGCCCCAGCTCTGATACCACTGGTCATCGTCCTTGGCAAACGGTGTCTTGGCGCTGAAGTTACCGGGAACAAGAAGATCCGCGAACTTCTCTCGCTGCGCGTCAGAGATTTTCAGACGCTCTTTCAGAAAATCAGCATCAGTGTTGAACTTCTCTATGAAAGTCTTGAAGGCTTCCGGTCCCTGGTTGCAGGGAGCTGATGCAGCCATCATCTTTTTCTGAGTGGCATTAACCTCCGAGGCGGTCTGAGCATGACCGGCCACCATAACACCCGCACACATAATCGCGGCGGCAATAAATCTCAATAGTCTCATGTCTTTCCGATTGGTTTGAGTGACGGCAGCGATGTTTACACGCTCCGGTACACTTGGTTATTATTGTTTAAAATTCAGATTCAGGAGCCAAGCCAGTAAATCACGCTCCAGAAAGTTATAAATACCAGCAGAAGCGTGCCTGAGGCAACAGTGCATGTGATTGACAGATTCCGCCATGCTCCGCGACGTGCGCGCCAGCCTATGATTCCTGACACAAAACCCACAATGGCAGCACCCAGTGACAACTGATATATGAACGGCAACAGCATCCAGCCCGTCACCGTGGTCACAAAACTGACAAGAGCCATCGGTATGCGCCGTGAACGCTGACGCTGCGGCTGCATTTCTGCGGCACCATCTGTCTGCGCCACATCATCAGCATGGGTATATGTATCTTCCTCACTCATCTTCTAACCTGAAATAAGATATGCAAATTTAAACATTTTTTACTATCTGTCTACAAAGATAAGACAATTTATGTTCATCAAGGTTTAAAAATAATTATATTTGCATCCGTAATGGAAGAACTGATGCAATACATCTGGCAGTTCCGCCTTTGGCCGGCCGGCAGCCTCAGAACCGCCGACGGCCACATTGTGGATGTCATTGACCCCGGAATAGCCAACAATGGGTCGGGGCCGGATTTCTTCAATGCCAAAATCAGAATTGACCGGCAATGGTGGGCCGGGAACATTGAAATGCATGTACGGGCCTCTGACTGGTATGTCCACGGCCATCACACAGACAAAGCCTATGACAATGTCATCCTCCATGTGGTTCAGTCCGATGACGGCGCCGTGACACATCGCACGGATGCCCATAAGATACCGCAGGTTGTGATGCCGGGAACGGAAAAATTCGCCGGGCGCCTCAGCGCACTTATGGCGTCGGATGGAGCCACGATGCCATGCATACGTCATCTTGACACCATCCCGCAGCTTGTCCTCAATGATTTCATGACGGCCATGGCCATTGAACGCCTGCAACAGAAAGCAGACAGTGTGATGGCACTTGTGCAGGCACGCAAAGGAGACTGGCGCGCCGCAACATTCATCACCCTTGCACGCGGTCTGGGATTCGGCACAAACGCCGATGCCATGGAACAGCTGGCCCGCTCCATACCTCTTGACACCGTGCTCCGGCACAGCGACAACGCCACGGCTATGGAGGCCATACTGCTCGGAGTTGCCGGAATGCTTGACATAGATCATCCGCGCGACAACTACGAGAACATTCTGGCTCGCGAATATTCATTCTACGCGCTCAAGTTCGGTATAGCGCCCGCCACACAGCCATTATGGCGCACCCGCCTGCGTCCGGGAGCACAGCCGGCACGACGCATCGCTATGCTTGCGGCAATGATGGCCGACGGATTTCCCTTTGGCGGAAAAGCATTGAACATAACATCACCGGCTGACATCCACCATCTTTTTGACGCGCAAGTCTCGGAATACTGGCACACCCACATCGCTCCCGGAGTCACAGCATCCGGATTGCAGCCGGTTCTTGGTTTTTCGTCACGCACACTGCTGGCAATAAACGTTGTAGCTCCGATAATATATGCCTATGGATGGGCCATTGATGACTCATCGAGACAGGAAGCAGCCATTGAGTTGCTCCAGAGTCTGAAGCCGGAACGAAATTCTCTTATCGCGCCATTTACACAGGCCGGTTTTCCCTGCCATGACGCTTTCACAAGTCAGGCACTGCTCCAACTCCGCAAGAATTATTGCCAACTCCGCAAATGCCTCTTCTGCCGTCTCGGCCATCGTATTCTGGCCACTGCCGCCAGACAACCGGCCACGCTCTGAGTGAATAGCCGGGAACAAGCGCAGCTCCAAAAGCATACCATAGGCCCATAGACCAACATAACCGCTAAAGCCATCTGCCGGATCATAAACCCGACGTCCGCAAAAAAATAATTTTTGGACGTTAGAAAAAAAATACCTACCTTTGCAGGCACCAACTCGGGGTGTAGCACAGTTGGCAGCGCGCCACGTTCGGGACGTGGAGGTCGGAAGTTCGAGTCTTCTCACCCCGAC
>JAUNPQ010000062.1 GCA_030536615.1 Bacteroidales bacterium
GTCTTAAATACTCTCGTTCGGCAATGCTAAAATAAATTTTGCATTGCTCTCAACTTATTCGTATTTTTGTGACTGTGAAAACCGTTATGGATCTGAAAAAAGCGATAGCGAGGCATGCACCGGCAAAGGCGCGTGTCATTGTACTGTGGGTTGCCGCCATATTTGCGGCAGCTATGCCGGCAAACGGTCAGATTAACACCACACAGGTGATGAATGTGGGCCGCAACGCCATGTATTTTGAAGACTATGTGCTTGCAATACAATACTTCAACCGTGCCATCAGGGCCAAACCCTATCTGGCATGGCCGTATTTCTACCGGTCAATAGCCAAGATAAACCTTGAGGATTATGAAGGTGCACTGGCCGATGCCACCAAGACCATTGAACTGAACCCTTATATTGCCGATGCCTATGAGGTGCGCGGGGTTGCCCGGCAGAATATGGGCGACAGCCGTGGTGCGATTGAGGATTACCGTCTTGCACTTGAGCAGCTCCCCGACAACCGGCAGCTGACCTATAACATGGCCGTTGCACTTGGTGATGTGGGTGATTATGATACCGCCGATTCCGTGTTCAACCGGCTGCTTGAGCGTAACCCCGGTTATGAAAACGGCTACCTGGGAAAAGCGAGACTGTCACTTCAGCGCGGCGATACGGTTCCGGCAATTGATAATATAGCCAAGGCGCTGGCCATCAATCCACAGTCTTTCAACGGTCATGCCATGTATGCCGATGTTGAGTTGAGACGGGGAAAGTCACACCTTGATTCGGCACTTGTGCATCTTGACCACGCCATACGTCTGGAACCCCGCATGGGAGGACTGTATGTGAACCGCGCCTATGTGAAGTATTGCAAGAATGACTGGTACGGCGCCATGGCCGATTTCGACAATGCCCTTGATATCGAGCCGGATAATCATCAGGCGCTGTTCAACCGCGGCCTGCTTGAGATGGAAGTGAGTGACTATGACCATGCTCTGCGTGATTTCAACAAACTCATTGACCGCGACGCCTCGGATGTGCGCTCGCGCTACAACAGAGCCGTCATATACATGAACCGCCGGCAGTATGACAAAGCTCTGGCCGATGTCGGCCACGTGATAGGCGCTTTCCCGAATTTCCCCACCGGCTACATGATGCGCAGCAGCATAAACCGCGAGAAAGGCAATATGGCCGCTGCCGCTGCTGACTATGACCGCGCCATGGCGCTTACACGCAAACTCAAGCCTGTTAAAGGAGTGGTTGATAATGGCCGCAAGGAAGAGGAACTGACACCTGAGGAGCTGGCACGCAAAGAATTCGCCTCGTTGCTGACATCAAATGACAACACCGACTTCAGGCGTGAGTTCAACAACAGTGAGATAAGAGGAAAAGTTCAGGACCGTAATCTCACTGTCAACACTGAACCGATGATTGAGCTGACCTATTATTCATCGCCATCAGAACTGCGAAGCAACACATATTATATAAAAGAGGTCGATGACCTCAATGCTACGCGCGTGTTGCGCCACAAAGTACTTGTGTCATCAAGCGTTCCGCAGCTCACAGACGAGGACATGATAGGCCGTCACTTCAATTCAATTGACTATTATAACTCCTATCTGGCAACACATACGCCGCGTGCCGCCGACTATTTTGGCAGAGCCATGGATTTTATCACAGTCCGCGATTATGAATCCGCCATACGTGACCTTGACCGCGCCCTTGCTCTTACCCCTGATTTCGCGCCCGCATACATGCTCCGCGCACAGGCACGGGCACATGCCCTTGACCCTGCTCCCGGCGATGACACTGCCGCAGGCGCCGCAATGGCATCGGCGGCGTCGCGCGATGCCCTGCGCCATCACAACATCGAGATGGTCATAAATGATCTGGACAGAGTGATTGCTCTCTCACCGCGTAATCCGTTCGCTCTTTACAACAAGGCGAATATGCTTATCATGCAGAACAATCTGCATCAGGCCATAGAACTCCTTGACCAGGCCATAGAGATAAAGCCGGATTTCAGCGAGGCCTATTTCAACCGCGGCTTCGTGAACCTGCGCGAGGGGAACCGTGCCCGCGGAGTGGCTGATCTCAGCAAAGCCGGCGAACTTGGCATAGCCTCCGCCTATAATCTGATAAAACGTATATCCAAATAACTGCAAACACATTTTATTATTAATACCATGCTTACAGAAAAAGACCTTGATATTCTGCAGACGCGCGGCATCACTCCCCGTCAGCTTGAAGAACAACTTGAACGTTTCCGCACCGGATTCCCCTATCTGCGCCTCGAAGGCTCCGCAACCGTCGGAAACGGAATCACAGCAGTGGGACCTGACCTTGAGAAAGAAGCTACAGCCCGTTGGGACAAATACCTTTCCGACGGCGGAGAAGTGTGCAAGTTCGTGCCGGCATCAGGGGCGGCATCGCGCATGTTCAAGGCATTGTTCGCCTTTGTGAACGGCGATGTGCAGATCGCTCCTCAGGGCAGTGACGTGGCCACATTGCTTGAGCATATTGACCAGCTGCCCTTCTCACAGCAACTCGACGAGACGCTCATGGCCAACACCGGCAAAAACGCTGCCGCACTCATTGTCGAAGGACGCCATAAAGATGTCATCAACGGCATAATAGGAAAAGACGGCATGAACTATGGCCAGCTCCCCAAAGGACTGCTGACATTCCACCGCTATGCCGATGGCAGCGTGCGCACACCCCTCGAGGAACAGCTTGTAGAAGGTGCTCAGACAGCGGCTGCCAATGGCACGGTAAAAGTCCATTTCACTGTTTCCGCCGAGCATGATCATCTGTTCAAGGACAGACTTGCCGAGGTCCTTCCGCGTGTGGAGAAAATTACAGGCGTGAAATACCACGTCGGCACATCACAGCAGAAACCCAGCACAGATACCGTTGCCGCCACCCCTGCCAATGAACTTTTCCGTGACAATGCGGGCAATATAGTCTTCAGACCCGGTGGGCATGGAGCCTTGATAGAGAACCTTGGCGATATTGATTCAGCCGTTGTGTTCATCAAGAACATTGACAATGTTGTGCCTGACAGCCATCGTGCGGACACAATCCGTTACAAGAAAATAATCGCCGGACTTCTTATCCTTGTCCATGACCGCATAGAAAGTTATCTCAGGGAACTGGCTCTCGGAAATACTGCTGAAAACCGCCTGGAGGAAATGTACAGATTCGCCACAGACACATTGTGCATAAAAGCTCCTGATTTCAGTTCAATGAGCGCGGCAGACAAAGCAGCATGGCTTGCAGCCAAGTTCAATCGCCCCCTGCGTGTCTGCGGAATGGTACGCAACGAAGGCGAACCCGGCGGAGGCCCCTACATAGCATACAACCCTGATGGCACAGCATCGCCTCAGATTCTTGAGTCAACCCAGATAGACATGTCCGATGCCGACAACGTATCAATGATGAAAAACGCAACACACTTCAATCCCGTTGATCTTGTCTGCTATATCCGTGATATTGACGGACACCCCTATGATCTGCGCCGATATGTGGACGCCGACACAGGCTTCATCAGTGAGAAGTCACAGGGCGGCAGAGACTTGCGTGCATTGGAGCTTCCCGGCCTGTGGAACGGCGCTATGAGCGACTGGAACACCGTTTTTGTTGAAGTGCCCGTGTCCACATTCAACCCCGTCAAGACCGTCAATGATCTTTTGCGCCCAATGCACAAGGCATGAAATAAGCATACGGATGTACTGAATTATACGCCGGAGACCTCTGTGCCTCCGGCGCTTTCAATATGTGCAACTCCGACCGGAAAAGGCTTTCATTGCCGTTCCGGCATTGGCATTTTGTGCTGTTTTGTGGCCGTGGAGGACATGCTTTTTGCCTTTTTCATACAACATGTTAGCTAATATGGTTTTTTTTGCTAACTTTGCAGACTGAATAATAATGAACCAATAAATATCAACATATATTGATGGAATTTACCGCGGCACAGGTTGCCTCCTTTATCGGAGGTCATGTGGAAGGCGATGCTGACGTCAGAATATCCGGTTTTGCCAAAATAGAGGAGGCTGCAAAAGGAGACCTCACCTTTCTGGCTAATCCAAAATACACACATTTTCTTTATACTACCGGAGCTTCGGCTGCGCTGGTCTCCAACACTTTCATCGCTGAACAGCCCGTGGAATGTGCGCTTATCCGCGTCGCAGACCCTTACGAGGCATTGTCCCAACTCATGACAATGGCATCCGAGGCCATGAACCGGATGCCGAGCGGAATAGAACAGCCGTGCCATATTTCTGACGGCGTGGAAGTACCTGAGGCGGCATATGTAGGTGCTTTTGCTTATATTGGCCGCGGTGTGCATCTGGGCAGAGGTGTAAAAATATATCCTCAGACCTACATCGGCGACGGCGTGACATTAGGCGATGATACGATCATCTACCCCGGCGCGCGCGTTTACCATGGCTGTCGTATCGGCGCACGCTGCATTGTGCACGCCGGTGCTGTCATCGGCGCCGACGGTTTTGGATTCGCTCCTGACGCAGAGGGACACTACCACAAAATACCCCAGTTAGGCATTGTTGAAATAGCCGATGATGTGGAAATCGGCGCCAACACAACCATAGACCGTGCCACCATGGGCGTGACACGCGTGGATCGCGGCACAAAACTCGACAACCTCATCCAGCTTGCCCACAACACACACATTGGTGCAGACACCGTGATCGCCTCGCAGACCGGGGTGGCCGGCTCGGCGCGTATAGGCAGCCGTTGCCGCATAGGCGGTCAGGTGGGTGTTGCCGGCCACATCAGCATCGGTGACAATGTTGAGATTGGCGCACAATCCGGAATTCCGAACAACGTTGCCGACCATAGCCGCGTGATGGGCTATCCGGCCGTTCCGGCAGGCGCCTTTGCGCGTCAGGCCGCCATGATGCGCAGACTCCCTGACCTGTTCAATGACGTGAAAGAACTGAAAAAGAAACAGAAAAACTTCTGAAACAAAGATATGAAGCAGTTAACGCTTAAGGACTCATTCGTAGTAAAAGGAAAAGGGCTGCATACCGGCCTTGACGTAGAGGCCCGTTTCATGCCGGCACCTGACAACCACGGCTATGCCATACAGAGAGTTGACCTTGAAGATATGCCCGTCATAGAGGCAGTCGCTGAGAACATAGTGACAACCAACCGCGGCACAGTGATTGCCAAAGGCGAAGTGACAGTGAGCACCATTGAACACGCCATGGCCGCCCTCTATGCCGCCGGCGTTGACAACGTTCTCATTCAGGTGAACGCCCCCGAATTGCCTATTCTGGACGGCAGCGCGTCAGTGTATGCTGACGCCATAGAGAAAGTCGGTCTTGAGGAACAGCATGCCGACAAAGAATTCCTCATCATAAAACACAAGATTGAAGTTGTTGATGAGGAGACAGGTGCCAAGATCGTCGTTCTCCCTGACGACGCATTCAACGTTGACGTCAAGATCAACTATAACTCGCCCGTGCTCGGCAACCAATATGCCACACTTGACAATATAGCTGATTTCAAACAGGAGATCGCCCCCAGCCGCACCTTTGTCTTTGTGCGTGAGATAGAAGGGCTTCTGAAAGCCAACCTCATAAAAGGAGGAGATCTGGACAACGCCATTGTCATCTATGACACTCCGCTCAGTCAGGAACATCTTGACCATATAGCAGACATGATGAATGCCCCCCACAAGCATGTCACAGAGTTTGGCTTTATTAACGAGAAACCCCTGATCTCAGACAACGAGCCGGCGCGCCACAAACTGCTTGACATAATCGGCGATATCGCATTGATCGGCAAGCCCATGAAAGGCCGCGTGCTTGCCACACGGCCCGGACACACCATAAACGCCAAACTGGCAAAACTGTTGCGCCGCGATGTCAAGAGAATGGACGTCATCGCGCCAATCTACAACCCCACTCTGGCACCGGTGATGGACAATAACCGCATCCGCGAACTCCTTCCCCACCGTTATCCCTTCCTGCTTGTGGACAAGATCATAGACATGAGCGAGAGCTATATTGTGGGAGTCAAGAACGTTACCACCAATGAGCCGTTCTTCCAGGGACATTTCCCCCAGGAACCCGTTATGCCGGGTGTGCTCCTTGTCGAGGCTATGGCCCAGACCGGCGGTATGCTTGTGCTTGGCACAGTGGATGACCCCGAACGCTACTCCACCTATTTCATGAAGATTGACAACGTCAAGTTCCGCCAGAAAGTTGTGCCCGGCGATACCCTTCTCTTCCACGTCTCGTTCCTCACCGAACTGCGTCGCGGTTGCGCCATGATGAAAGGCCGGGCCTTTGTGGGCGAGAAACTTGTGTGCGAGTGTGAGTTCATGGCACAGATCATAAAAAACAAATAAGTCTTTTTCGCCTCTCCCCTACATGAGAGGACACTATTTCCCTAACAGACACACAAACATATGAAGCAACCATTAGCATTTATCCATCCCGGTGCCAGGCTGGCTCCAAGTGTTGTCATTGACCCATTTGTGACAATAGACCAGAACGTGGAGATCGGTGAGGGCACGCGCATAGGCAGCAACGTGACAATCTGCGAGGGCGCGCGCATAGGCCGCAATTGCGTCATTTTCCCCGGCGCTGTCATCGGCGCTGTTCCCCAGGACCTCAAATTCCGCGGTGAGGATACACTTGCCGTCATCGGTGACAACACCACCATCCGTGAATACGTCACCATCAACCGTGGCACAGCCTCAAAGGGCAAGACAGTGGTGGGCAGCAACTGCCTGATAATGGCATATAGCCACGTTGCACATGACTGTGTTGTGGGTGACAATGTGATTATCAGCAACGCCACACAGCTTGCAGGCGAGGTTGTTGTTGACAACTATGCCGTGATAGGCGGAGGCACACTTGTGCACCAGTTCTGCCATTTAGGCTCACACGTCATGATACAGGGCGGCGCTCTCATCAACAAAGATGTTCCGCCATACGTCAAGGCCGCCCGTGAACCCATCAGCTATGCCGGCGTCAACTCTATAGGCCTGCGCAGACGCAATTTCAGCAGCGAGACCATCCGTGACATCCAGGATATATACCGCTTCCTCTATCTGTCAGGGCTGAACGTGACTGATGCCGTGGCTCGCATAGAAGCCGAATTGCCCGCCACGCCTGAGCGCGACGAGATCATTCTCTTTGTGCGCAATTCCAAGCGGGGCATAATAAAAGGATACATCTAAATAATGATCGGGGCCGGGAGTCCGTCGCGCGCCGAAGAATGAGCGGCGTGAGGAAAGTCCGGGCAACACAGGGCGCCATACCGGTTAACGGCCGGCAGCCGGCAACGGTTGAGCAGCGTGACAGAAAACAACCGCCGGATGGGGAGGAAACTTCCTGTCCGGTAAGGGTGAAAAGGTGAGGCAAGAGCTCACCGGCAGACATGGTAACATATCTGGCCGTACGTCTTATGGGTTGCAAGGTCAAGTATACCGGCATTCAAGGACTGCCCGTCCATTGCCGGGGGGTAGACTGCTACAGACGCTCTGAGAGGAGCGCCGCAGATAAATGACGGACGCGACGTGTCAGCTCCGCTTTCAGGACGAGAAAGCAACCGTCGCACATAACCCGGCTTATACCCGACCCCGATTTTTTATTATAGTTCATTGCTATTGAACAACCACTTAAACACAATGGAAACAGACAGCAGATACGGAGAATGGTGGACAGCCCCTGCCGAGTCAGACGATGGGCGTCTGATAATGGTGACAGGACGTGCCGATGTGGAGAAATTCCGCACAAATCCACGGTTCGACACACGTGTTACAGTCAGTTGGATATATGACACTGACCCCGCTGCCGCGATGCCTGATGACAAGACAGCCGCTGTGATGGAAACCGTCACTGAAGCCTTGCAGGCAGCCTACACCTCTGATCCTGTGGCTGTGCTGACCGGTATCTATACAGGCGCCGGCCAGCGTGACTGGGTATTCTATACATTGAGCCTGCATATTTTCATGCGCAAACTCAACGAAGCGCTTGCCGCTATGCCGGTGCTTCCGTTGACATTCCGGGCAGAGACAGACAGTGACTGGGAAGAGTATGACGAGATGGCCCTTGCCCGCGTGCGCTGACAGTTGCTGTTAAATCCCCTCTAAACAACCCCCGAGCCTTTCACCGGATAATATGCGGCATACTAAGGACTCGCCGGGTAATATAAAATGAGCTGTGCCAATATTGGCACAGCTCATTTTATATATTGGGAAAGAATTATCTTCAATAAACTCCCTGAGCCATCATGGCGTCTGCAACCTTCATGAATCCGGCTATGTTAGCACCCTTCATGTAGTTGATATAACCGTCAGGTTCAGTGCCGTGTTCAACACACTGCTGGTGGATGTTGGCCATGATCTCATGGAGACGGTCATCAACCTCCTGGGCGCTCCACTGAAGATGTTCGGCATTCTGGCTCATCTCAAGACCGGAAGTTGCTACGCCGCCGGCGTTGACAGCCTTGCCCGGAGCATAGATGATGCGTGCTGCCAGGAAAGTGTCGATAGCTTCAGGCGTGCAGCCCATGTTCGAGACTTCGGCAACCAGTTCAACGCCGTTGGCAACAATGCGTTTTGCATCTTCACCGTCAACCTCGTTCTGTGTTGCACAGGGCAGACAGATGTCAACCTTCTGTTCCCAGGGTTTGCGGCCGGGGAAGAATGTTGAGCCGGGGAATTTGTCGGCATAGGGAGCAACAACATCATTTCCGCTTGCACGGAGCTCAAGCATGTAGTCAATCTTTTCTGCATCAAGACCGGCCGGATCATAGATATAGCCGTCAGGACCGGAGATTGTCACAACCTTGCCCCCGAGTTCGGTAGCTTTCAGGGCAGCCCCCCATGCCACGTTGCCGAATCCGGAGATAGCGATGGTTTTGCCTTTGACTTCCTGCCCTTTTGTCTTGAGAATGCTCTGCACAAAGTAGAGAGCGCCGAATCCGGTTGCCTCCGGACGTATCAGTGAACCGCCGAAAGAAAGACCCTTTCCCGTGAAAGTACCTGTGCACTGGTTGGCGAGTTTCTTGTACATGCCGTACATATAGCCTACCTCACGTCCGCCAACGCCTATGTCGCCTGCGGGAACGTCACGGTCCGGACCAAGATGTTTCCAGAGGTTGAGTATGAATGCCTGACAGAATGCCATGATCTCACGGTCACTCTTGCCGCGGGGCGAGAAATCCGAGCCACCTTTGGCACCGCCCATGGGCAGCGTGGTGAGGGCATTTTTGAATGTCTGTTCAAAACCGAGGAATTTCAGGATGGAAAGGTTTACGGATGCGTGGAAACGGATGCCGCCTTTGTACGGGCCAATGGCATTGTTGAACTGCACGCGATAGCCGATGTTGTTCTGCACTTCGCCTTTGTCATCCACCCATGTCACACGGAATGTGACAATACGGTCCGGTTCAACCATGCGCTCAACAATTTTGTTGCGCTCAAATTCAGGATGACGGTTGTAGACGTCTTCAACGCACAGAAGAACTTCACGGACAGCCTGAAGATACTCTTTTTCGCCCGGGTGCTTGGCTTCCAGGCTTGTCATGATATTATTGATATCCATACTGAAAAATTTATATGAATTGGTTTTGGTGTCAGTTATCGGCAGCAAATATACACATAAAACCCATCATTCCAACCGCTGTCTGGTATAAATTGGGCGAAATACAGTTAAAGATTATTAAAATGAAAATAATATGTCATATGCCTGCACTGGCTGCTATTTGGCATCTGATGCCTCCTGAGCAGCCGGAACTGTTTTCAGGGAGTCGGGAATCAGATTTTTATGTCTGCGCGGGCGCAGGAAATTGAACATATTGTCAAAATCACGTTTGTACATTATGCCCACGCCCTGCGTTGTCTGCGCCGTGCGCAGATAATAGTTCTGGTCGTTGTAGCGGTTGTACGCCTTGAGACGCCATGTCCCTTTGCGGTTCAGAAGATATTCTATGTCTATGTCGCCGATGAACTGGTTTGTGTTTACAGTGCGGTCGCGATAGCCGAAGTTGCCGTTCAGGCGCAGGCGGTTGTCAAGAAGCGTGCCTGATAGAGTCAGGTCAACCTCTATGTCGCTGAAGTCACCGCGGTCACTGCGCAGATTCGGCGCTATACTCAGATTGTTGTTGAGTTTGCCGAGCATGCTTGAGAGCTGGCTGGAAAGCGTTGACGAGGCCACTGAGAAAAGCTCGTTCCCTTTGGTGGTGGACATATAGTCAGGCGTGTAGAAACGGTTGAGCGCCAACAGATAAATTATCTGGCGGTTCATCATCTCCTCTGTGGATATTATAGACCTCACCTTTCTGTATACATCACTGGTAAGGGTGGGGAACTCAAGGTCAAATGATACTTCGGGCTGACGCATGTCTCCTCTTGCCATGAGCAACGCATGGACGGGAACGTTGGTGCGGTTAAGATCACGGTCGTTCAGAAATGACTCGTCAAGGTCGCTCAGATTGGCATTGACATTGTACACGGCCTGTATGTCAAGCACCGCCGCATACGGGTCGCCGGTGAAAGTTATGGAACTGCCGTCCTTGATGGTGAAGTCTTTGACTATGATGTCCTGGAGTGTGAAATTATACTTTCCTTTCTCAATGGTATACGTCCCATACATTTTCAGGTCATTGCCCTGAGAGGCATAGGTCATGCGCAGATTGCCGCGTCCGGTGGCGTTGATCTCGTCACCTCCCACCGGGTCCATGACTATGACCATGTCGGCATCGGGGGTGATGTCAATATGGAAGTCCATGTTGTAGGCCGATGGAACGTCGGCAGTCTTGGCAAGATAGCGGTCGCGGAATTCACGGACCACCGCCGGCAACGGGTCTGTCTCGATGATGGTGTCGGCAACCAGTCCCTTTGTGGGATCACGGAAAGTGATGAACGTATAGTCATCGGCCTGTTCCGCATCAGAAAGCACAAAGGTGAACTTTGATCCGGGGGCCGTGCTCATGTCAACGTCTATGTTCACCACTCCGGGGTGCCCGCTTATGTTGGCTGATCCGTTGCCGAATATGTGCCCGTACCAGTCCGGACTCTGCTGGGGCGTGACATCATAGCTCAGGAAATTCCGTGCATCCGTTATGCGGAAGTCAAACACCGGTTCTTTGAAGAAGGTGTGACGGACATACCCGTTCAGTGTGGCTGTGTTGCCGTATTTGTCCTTGACCTGAATGTCCGTTATGTCAATTGTCCCGGGGCGTATGTGCACACTGTCATTGGCGGCATAGTACCATGTGTTGGTGAAGTCTATCTTCAGCCCCAGACTTTCCGCGAAAAGATCACCTTCCATGTCTATGTATTTGAATGTGCCGAAAAGATGCGCTTTTCCCGATGCATATCCGTCAACATCGGCGGCAAAGGCGCTCATGAACGGTTTGAGGAATCCCAGACGCGCATGGTTGGCATCTATGTTTATGTCAAGTTTCTCGCCGGCGGGAGTTATAGTGCCGTAGATGCGTGAGTGTCTGTCCTCCGGGCCGGTTATGTCGGCGTCAAGATAGACACTCTTGTCAGTGTTGTCCCAGTGCGCCTGCAACCGGGCATCGCCAAGAACGCAATAATTGTAACTTATATCCTTCACATCCAGCATGTCGCAGCGCATCTCAGGCGTCTTGCTGAAAATATTGCGCAACTGACACTCTCCCGTGGCCGTGCCGCCTATGAGGGCCTTGTTGATGTCAAGAGTCTCGAATATCTTCACAACCTGAATGTTCTGAAGCCTTATGGTCAGCAGACTGGAAGGGTCTGTGTCGGCCGTCCCGTCAATGTGTATCGCCTGATTGCCTGAGCGCATGATAAAGTCTTTGACAGACAGATTTTTCGGCTTCCACGATATATGCGAGGGCGCTATTGACCATGACTCATCGCCAAAACTTATGTCGCCGGGGTTGAAATTTATGTCAGCAGTCAGGCTGTTGTCATCCGTGCGTCCCACAAGTGTCGAGAACATGAGCTCGCCGCCTATCGGCTTGTCACGTTCTATATGCCAGTTCATACGCGTGTCAACGCGGTTGGCGGCGGCTGTGAGAGAGGTCGCCAGAGCCATAGGCCCTTTCTGTGTGGGGATGTTGGCCGTTGCATAGGTCACCGCACGGCCCTCATCACGGTTCAGCTCCACGCTTATTGCCGTGTTGTCTATTATTTTGTCCCCCTGTTGCAGATAAGGCGCATCTATGACGATTGATGCTGTGCCGTCGGCATAGTCCATAGAGCCGTCAATGGTCACCGGATAGACTATCTGAACGGGGACATTGAAGAACTGCGAGAGTTTCTCGGCCGATGCCAGCCGGAATTCAAACGAGAATTTATTGCCGGAATCTTCACCCCCGGCATTGGGATTGACCTCCGCAACGGCAGCAGGCTGTGCTATGAGCGCCGGCATCACTGACCTCAGGAGCTCCTTGCACTCATTCCCAAGCGAGTAGATATCCACATTTCCGTCAAGATGACCGTTCAGAAAATCACTCTCTATTGTCAGCGTATTGGGCAGATTATAGGTGTCGGCATACAGATGTAGGTGGTCAAGATCAAGTTCCGGACGTTCCCCCTCGCGGTCACGCAGTCTGAAATTGTCCACGTCTATTGTGGCGTTGAACTTGTTCCTGAGGTGGCCCGAGAGATCGGCCTTCAGATCTGCGTCAAGCAGGTATGTGTCATATTTCCTGATACCCAGGGCGGCAAGGTCTATATCCCTCAGCTCCATCCCCATGACCAATTCGGGCGTGGCCGGTGAATAAGAGCCGCTGGCAGCCATATGTATTATGCCGAAGCGATTGTCCGTATGAAGTGTCACGGAATAGGACTTGTCCGGAGTCGCCGAGGCATTCAGCGTGATTCCGCCGAAATCATTTCCCTTGTATATGAGCTTCCGGATGTCGATGTCTGCTTCCCCGCTGACATTTCCCTTTGCGATTGTGGCCATAATGTCTATGTCGGCACTGACAGGTCCCGGAGCATTGTTCCCGGTGTATGCGCCAAGGTCAACATCAGCCATATGGGCCACGCCGTCAATATGGTATGTGTCAGGCGCTGTCCGTGAAGCGGTTCCTTCTGCCCGGATGCTTCCTGACGCGGTCTTGGCATCAAATGTCCCGGTGAGATTGTCCCGGGTTCCCGTAAGGTGAGTCTTGAGTCTCAGATCGCCTGCACGGGAGGTGTATTGCCTCATTTTCCCGGCAAGATCCGTAGGAGCCATTCCCAGTGCTGTCGTTATAGCCTGCGCCGGGATATAAGCATTGAGATCCAGATCCTTTACATATAAAGACTTTGAACCGTCAATGCCGCTCAGGTCGCCCTGTGCCTGTACTGACAACGGATTGGCGAAGCTGTTGCAGCGCAGAGAGAATGTATCCAGATGAATGTCCGCGGCCGATGCGGAAAGTCCAAGCCTGATATCACACGGATAATGACATGCCTCTAATGCGGGTACAAAAGCCTTGAAGTCAGACGGAGTTATGAAACTTCCGTCTGCAACGGCCATATTTATGCGTGTTCCCGGCTGAAATAAAGAGAATTGCGATGCCTTCCCTATGGGAAGCGTGACCCCTGCTATGTTGAGTTGTGTCTCAGGCAGAATGATGGTTGTTGCCCCTATCTCAACAGACTGAGGGCTGAATGTTACCTCCGTCTGGAGATTCCGGAGTGTAAACCCACTGCTTTCAGTGAAAGAGAGATGTTGCAGGTCTATGTCTGTCTTTTTGTCAGAGATACAAGGCAGATAGGCAGTGACATCCAGGTCAGAGACAGAGATATGCGACGGGTTGAACCGCCCCGGCGTACGGGGCATATCTTCAATGTCATATGATGCCGATGAGTTGCTTATCTGAACCGTCTCTATGGCAAGATGGAATTTTTTTTGGCGCGCTGTGGTGTCCGTGCTTTTGAGACGGTCTATTATGCCGGCAATGTTGAGCGGTGCTTTGCGCGTCCTTTTGTATAAACGCGCCTCCATCCCGTCTATGGCGACATAGTCAATGACAATACGTTGCGTCTTGATGAAATGCATCAGCTCAAAACGCGCCGATATATTCTCAATGTCAAGAGCCGGCTGCTTGTAGTCATCATTCACCCTTACCCCTTTTATCTCCAGACGGTTGAAAGGCGTTATGCTGATCTCCTCAATGCTCACCTCCGTGCCGAGCAGACGTTCAAGCTCCTGCTGTGCGGTGAGACGTATCTGTTCACGTGCCCACGGCGTTGAAAGCGTGACATATATGGCAAAAGGAACTGCAACTGCCAGAATAAGCAGTGTCAGCAACACAGCGCGCAGAACTTTGTATACTTGAGCCATTGGAGGGGGTAAGAATCCTAATACAAGTCTACAAAGTTACGACATTATTTGCTAAAAGCCCCCACAAAAGAAACCAAATACCTTCCCACCACCTTAAATTACGTGAAAAAAGAAATGATAACACTTTGTCCATCGGCTGGATTGCCTGCAATCCGCATGCCCCGGTTCGCACCGTCTGCAATCCCGTGGCACAGACCGGACGCTCCGGGCACTACCTTTGCCCGCGTCTA
>JAUNPQ010000063.1 GCA_030536615.1 Bacteroidales bacterium
TATCCGTGGCGTGATGGCGGGGGAGAGGAAAGGTCAGAGCGTGTCGCGCTCAAGGATCTGGGCGGCAAGGGTGTCGGCGGTGTGGATCAGGGGGACAAGGGGGGAGAACTGTTGTGCGGCGCGGTAGTTGCGTTCCTGATCTATGCTCTGGGCGGCGAGCTCCCAGGGACCCATGTGCCAGCGGATGGCAAGGGCTTCGGCATCGTCAAGATCAAGGCCGCTGCGCAGGAGCATGATCACTGATTTCTCGCCGTGGCCCATGGGGAAACGGTCGTATTCCACGCCGTATTCCTCGACTTCTTCCCAGATGCCTATCTCGTTTTTGCGCTTGCGGCGGATGCGTTTGTATATGTCGGCCTTGCACACGTCGTGCAGAAGCGCAGCGATGGCTATTGATTCGTCGCTGAGGTATTTTTCCATGTCCGGACGCATCTGGCACATGCTTTGGCGAAGTGTCATGGCGGCGTCATAGACGTTGAGGGAGTGCTGTACCAGTCCGCCGGGAAAGTTGAAATGATTGCGCACTGATGCCGGAGCTTCAAAGAACCCGAGGGCCTCAAGATCTTCAATTACATAGTTGATGTTTTCGCGTCCGGTTGCAAGCAGCAGGTTGCAGAAGCGGTCTTTGTTTGCCGCTATATCTGTTGTTGTCGTTGATGACATGATATTTTTTTGTTATGAGTTGTCGGGTTATAGAATTGGTGCCAGAAGACGCAATATGCTCTCGGCGGCTTTGGTGGCGCGAGGCCGATGTGCCCATGCGGAGGGGATGATGCGCACGCACCGCCGCTGGTCTGAGAGGAAGATGTCTGTCATGCGCCTGTTGAATTCAGTTGAATACAGAAAGAGGTTGGCCTCGAAATTATGCTCGAAACTCCGGAAGTCGAAGTTCGTGGATCCTACTGATGACAATTCGTCGTCAATGACTATGTTCTTGGCGTGGAGCATACCCGGTTCAAACAGATATATCTTTATGCCGGCTCTGAGGCACTCTGTGATATAGGAGAAAGAGGCATGGCGCAGCATGCGGCTGTCAGAACGCTTGGGCAACATTATCCTGACGTCTACACGGCTCAGCGCCGCAGTCTGAAGCGCTTTCAGCAGTCCTTCAGTGGGAAGAAAGTAGGGGGTCTGGATGTAGATTCGTTTTTTGGCTGAGGCAATGGCTTTGTGAAACATGAATTCAACGTTGCTCCACTGGCTTGTGGGTCCGGAGGTTATCATCTGGGCACCAATGTCTCCGGCGTTTTCCTGTTCGGGCACGGGATCCTCTATGAGCGGGCGTCCCATAAAGTTCCAGTCAACGGCGAACGATGACTGCAGGGCGCTCACGGCCGGTCCGACAATGCGTATGTGGGAGTCATGCCATTCGTCGAATTTCTTGCCGCCGTCAATGTATCTGTCTGCAATGTTCATGCCGCCTATGTAGCCGGTACGTCCGTCTATGATGCATATTTTGCGGTGGTTGCGCCAGTTTATGCGTGTGCCTAAGATGCGGAATGTCACTTTGAAGAACGGATAGACTTCTATGCCGGCGTCACGCATCCGCCGGAAGAATGATGAAGATGTGTGAATTGAACCCACATGGTCATATATAACTCTAACTTTCACACCTGCGTGTGCACGCTCCACAAGGATGTCACGGATGCGGCGCCCTATGTTGTCATCGGCGAATATATAATACTGTATGTTTATGTATTTTGTGGCCGCACGCAGGTCGCGTTCCAGAGCCGAGAACTTGGCTGTGCCGTTGGTGAAGAGGGTTATATCATTGCCGGTATAGAAGTTGGTGCCGGTGAGTGAGCGTGCCAGATGTGCCTCGCGGATGGTGTTGTCAGAAAACGGAAGGCGGTTGATGTCAACGGGACGCGAGTGCTCGGCGCGTTTCAGACGCCGTCGGTTGCGCCTTGATATCATGCGCTTGTTCTTGATGCTGCGGCCAAAAAATATGTAGATCACCACTCCGGCAACGGGCATGAAAATCAGCACCGTCACCCAGGCGAGTGATTTTACCGGATTGCGGTTCTCGCTGAGTATGACGCCGAGCGTAACGATGACAGACAATGTGTATATTGCCGTGAGTGTCCATGTTACCCAAGGATTATAAAGTACAGACAACCAAGCATCGAACATATTCACAAAGTTAATGTTTTTTTGCGCGGCAATGCTCTTCGTTAATAAACATTAACCTTTGTTGCTCCTTTCAGATGCTTCGGATTTATTGTGTCAGTAGTCGGTTTCAATGAAGTCTACGGTTTCACGCGGCACAAAAAGACGGTCGCTGACATCCTCGCCGTTCTCATCTTTGACCGGGCCTATTGAGATGCCTTTTCCGCCGAGTTGGGCGTTGATTGAACCTATGGGATTGTCATTGAAACTGCGATTCGCTTTGAGAAATCTGATACGGTCCGTTTTCTCATATTCATTGGCAAGATAGATCGGACCGATGGTCCTGTTGGTCTGTTGTATGCCTTTGGCTTCAAATCTGTATTGACCGCCGTCGGCGTCCGCCTCAAGAATCAGGCCCGGGACGCCCTCAAGTTTCCACGGGCCGGCCACGACAGGGATCTCCGGCGTGAACCACACCGTCCATTTCCGTCCATGGAAATCAGTTGTGGCTTTGAAGCATTCATAACCAAGAATGTTTTTTGTCGAGTCGCTGACTTCCCACTTATGTTCCGGAATGTCTTCCTCGTAAAAGAACCTCTCCGTCCCGGCTTTGTCATAATAAATGAATTTATTGTCAGCACCTGATTTTACCACATAGTATCTCCCGTCGGCACTGGGGATCTCATCCCACTTACCGCCCAGATAGGCAGTCCGCGTCATTTCCTGATATTTGGCTTTTCCGTCAGGGGTAGAATTGAGTGAGTCAATATACTCCGTTCTGGGTGAATAGAACTTTGACTCCCCGGCATTTGCCAGAAGAATATAATTGTGAGTGACATCGCCGATCTTGCCCGTACGCATATTCGGCTGATATTCAGTGTAGCTGACTTCTATATCGGCTTTCTGCTGCGCGCTTGCGGCTATCACCACAAGACACAAAGTTATCGGTGTAATCAGACGTTTCATCTTATCTCATTTTATAGTCAGGTTCAATACTATGTTTCAGACCATCGTATTTTGGCACTTCCACCTTATTGCCGCTGTCATCAATCTGGTAGATTTTCACGCTCTGTCCCTGAGCGTTCATGATAGCCTCGGCATTGTTCACATAGTGCTCAGCATCGCTGAGAGCTTTCTTGCGGTCAACTTTCGCGTAATCGTTCTGCATATACATCGGAGTGATTGCGCGGTCAGTGCGCTCCAGCCCCCTTGCAACGAATGTGAAGCCTCCGTTGGCTTCGGCTTTGAGAATCATCCCCGGGAGTCCATGTAATTTCCAGGGTCCGAATGGCATCGGGATTTCAGGTGTGAACCACGCTTTCCAATGGCGTCCGTGATAATCACTTTCAGCCATCATGCATTCATAACCAAGTATATTGGCGGTTGAATCATCTACCATTTCCCATCTTATTTCGGAAATAGGTTCCGTATAATACCCAAGGTCTTCGCCAAATTTCCCATAGTAAGTTGTGGTTTCTTGCGCAATGTTGGTAAACACATATGTGTATGTCTTTTTAACAGGACCTTTTGTGAGATCAAATGACACTGTCCCGTCAGGCTCAACAGTCATACATGCCTTTTTGAAGATTTCCATGTATTTTGCTTTGCCCTCGGGAGTTGATTTAAGAGAATCAACCCAAAGACTGAGGTCATTGAAATACTTCGCCTCTGTGGCAGAAGCCAACAATGACATTTGAAAGGTTGTTTCTTTTCCCTGCTTGGTCGGAAATGTGCTGTCATAGCTGACAAGTATGTCGGCTTTCTGCTGTGCGCTTGCGGCTATCATCACAAGACACAGAAGTAATAATGTAAGAGTCTGTTTCATATTTTTTTATTTTCTGAGTGTTATTGAAAAAAGGAGTTGTCGTCCGCGGAGCTGTCGTTGGCTTTCATAGGAAGACAACTGGGAATATGTTGTGTAGTTGTAGCTGCGTGTGTCAAGAACGTTTGTCAGCGATGCGGCAAGTTCTATGCGCCTGTTTAGCTGATAGGTGATTTTTGTGTCAAGCATGAACATGTTTTTGTAATTGCCCTCTGTCAGCTCGTTGCGATAATGCTCGCCGCTGACAGTCAGCTGCCACTTGCGGTATGGTATGATGGTGAGATCCAACTCGTTTGTCATCTGTGAGAGCCATGAGTTGCGGGTGGAATTCATGACCAGTTGGGAGTTGGCGAAGTCAATGGCGTAGTCGAAACTCAGCCATCGCGCCGGGCTGCCGTTGATCTTGCCGCCGATGCTCCAGCTGCGGCTGACGGAGTTGACCGTCTGGGATTCAGAAAGCATATGCGACTCATTGCGGTTGAAAGAGCCGTTGACATTGCAGCTGCCGCGCATAAAGTCAAGTGTCTTGCCGATGTTTCCCATTGCCATAAACGTTTTGGAGTCATTTCTGGCGTCGGCATAGCTGTAAACCACATAGTCTTCGTATAGCTGCTGTGCCATGGTGTAAGGGACGTGGCTCCATGTCTGCATAACCATTCCGTTGGCAAACAGACCGGAGCGTGTGTGCTTGTAGTTGACATTTGCCGTCAGATTCTGCGACGATGAGTTGTAGAATTCTTCCGTACCGGCTTTCAGTGTTCGGTAGTTGGTCATTATCAGCCCGGGATGAATCAGATTCAGATTCATCGGTGCACGGCCGATGCCGCTACGCAACGCGCCTGAGAAGCGGTTGTTGGGCTTCCAGTTGAGGCTGAATGACGGTGAGAAATATGCTTCATCGCGATTGGCTATGGCCTTGTTGAAAGTGTAATGCGCATAGCTTACAGGCAGATTGAGTGTGAGATTCACGCGGCGCACCCAATATTCAAGTTTTGGCGTGGCATAGACGGTCACATAATCTGTGTTCACAATATTGGTGAAGTTATCAGACATGTATGATAAGTCAGACAGGCCTGATACGTCTGAGTCCATTGACCGTAGATAGCCCTTTATTCCGGCTTCGAGGCTCACCGTTATTCCTTTGAGTGTAAAGGCATATGCCGCGCTTTCATGAGTATAGAAAGCGTGATCTGAAATATGCTCACTTATGGCCGTCCCATTATCTCCTGCCATGTCAAGGGTCAGAGTCTGCGGCAGCGACTCCCATTCATTTGTGCTCTGGAATGTAACCAGATGGGAGCCTCTGAAACGCTTTATCATCTTGAACTTGTTGCTGAGATAGTAGTCCGGAAGTCTGGCCGATTGTCCGCTGGGGATAGAACCGGTAGTGGTGAGGTCCACATCATCCCAGTCTATGTTTGTGCGCAGTGTGTTGTTGATATATGCCGTCTTATGGTTCAGTTCATAGATGAACTTGCCGCTGAGCGAGTGGGTATGCTCCGTGCCGCTGCGGTTCTCGGTCACAACGCGGTTTCCATTGTCAAGGAAGTAGGTGGTGATATTTCGGGCATCGGCTGTCACGCGATTGAAGGAATAGTCAATGTTGGTCTTGAATTCGCCGCTCCCGAATTTCCACAGGCTGTTAGTGGAGACAAGGAACGATCGGTTGAAAAGTGTCCGTTTGTCGCTGAGCGACGGCACACCCGGCAAATCTATGCTTACATAACGGGTTAAGCCGGTTTCTCTGCGGTCTGCAAAGAAATCGGTACCTGACGATGACAGATTTTCGCCTGTGTTGTTGGTGCGGAATGTTGTGATGTTCTGAAACGAGGGCATAACAGCTATAGCAAAAAGTTCGGCGTCCCACACCGCGCCCTCCGGCTGCCATGCGTATCCGCCTGCCGCATCGCCGTGGAATGTCCATGTGGCCTTGGCCTTGTTTTTCAGTTTCAGGTTGATGGCGGCTTTGTCTGAAAAAGAAATGCCCGAGAGCACCTGCATGGGCTGGTGGTTCTCCATCACTTCAACAGCTCCCACATCATCATGGTTTATGCCGTTGGTGGCTATGCCGTATTTGCCGCCCAGAAGGTCAGAGCCTTCTATATAGAATTTGTTGATGTCTTCTCCCTGATATTGTATCTTGCCGCTTTTGGCCACATCAATGCCGGGCATCCGTTTGAGGACATCGCCGATTGACCGGTCCTGCTGTTGCGCGAAACTCCCGACGTTGTAGGTTATGGTGTCGCCCTGTTGGCGTATGCGGTCTGCCTTCACTGCCACTTCTTTGAGTTGGATTGTCCCGGCCTCAAGAAATATTATCACCGGAATTTCTATGCTGTCAAGCAATAATGACTGTCTGGCATAGCCCATCATGTTCACTTCCAGTCTTCCCCCGGCGGTTGTTGATGCCGGTGCCATGGCGAATTTGCCCTGTGCGTCAGTTGTCGCAAATTTCTTTATCTTGCCGTCCGTGCCTTTGACAATGACCGATGCTCCGGCAACAGGCTCGTTTGTCCCTTTGTCAAGCACAGAGCCTGACACAGCTGTTTGTGCCTGACACCAGAGGGCAAGCATAGGGAAGATCAGTGAGGTGATGATTCGTCTGACCATGATTGGTTTTATAAGTAAGACATTCTGAATTGAGATTTGTGACATCTTGAAGCGAATCTGCGCAAAATTAAGAAAAATTCCATGACTTTTGCGGAAAAACATTCATAAAAGAAGGGAGGCAGCCTCAGGCTGCCTCCCTTTAAAGGGACTTTTCTATACTGTCAATATCTGTAGACAGCCTTATCAGTTCTTGACAATGCGCACCGGATGACTGTCGTTGACCGTCAGCAGGTATACGCCTCTGCCCAGATTTGCTATGTCAATGGTTGTCATGGTGTCTATACCGTTGCAGTGAACATCCTTGATAAGAGCACCGGCCAAACTGTATATTTTCACCATGGCAATCGGCGAGTCGCTGAGTACGGTGACATTCTCTGCTGCGGGAACGGGATAAACGTGCACTGCGGTGTTACCGTTGGCTACTATATCCTCCACGCCTGTCGGGGTGAATGTGCCGGGCTGTGCCTCGCTGCTGGCGGTGTCGCGGATAACGTTATTATCCTCGGCATATACGGCAGTCACACGGTATTTGTAGCCTTCCGGATTCTCTGTGGTGACGTGGTGAGCCACAACGTTGTCACCGTCAGGAACCTGATTGCCATGACCGTCATTGATGGTGTTGGATGGGGTCTTGTCGTTGTTGAAGTCATAGTCACCGGGAACACGATGTCCGTGGTCTTCGGGATCATAGTTCTTGTCTCCGACGTGCATGTTCAGGCCGGGAACAGGCTCCCAGGTGTTTCCGCCGTCCTTGCTGTACTCGAAGTAGAAGTAGGAGACGGGTTCGGGAACGGGAGTCTCGCCGGGCTGAGCCTGTTCCGGGGTCTTGGGTGCGGGATCAAAGTTGAGGTCAACACGATATACGCCGTTCTTCTCATCCTTATAGCCTTTCGCTTCAAGGGGACGTATACCGGGTTTGTAGCCGTTGGATGCGCTTGCATATCCGGGTTCACCTTCAACCATTTTGCCTGAGGTCGTGTTACGGTAGTAAGTGGTCACTTTCACGGTGTACTGTGCATCGCGGCGAACGCCGTTGTTGTCGCTGCCGTAATAAGTGGGCGCATTGTAATAGCTCTTGTTCTTGTCATAAGGCTCTGTGTATGAATGTACAACGTTGCCGTTCTCATCCATAAGCTCAACCTTGTAATGGTCAGTGACATAGTTTGTACCCTGAACCTGCTCGAAGTCGTAGGGTGACCATCCGTAGTTGACAACATAACGGTGCATGTCCTCGTAGCTGCCGTTGCCGCCACCAAGTTCTTCTTTACCGTCCTTGTGTTTGGTGACAAGGTCAACGGAGATACCGGGCTGAACGGGCGGGAACTGGTTCATAAGAACAAGTTTGTATTTGGCAAAGCGCACACCGGGAACATACTGGTAGATGTATTTGCAGGGTACGCCCCACTCATCGTCAGTGCCATCCTCAAATCCAAAGAATGTACCGTTGGAGTTTCCGGCTTCGAATCCGGCAAGTTCTGGCTGTACGTATGATGCTATGGGCACCATGTTGGTGAAATCAGCCTGTTTGTAGTCGGTGATGAACTTGCGTGTATTGGGATCCCACTGGCGGCTGGGCATGTCAATGCGGAAGTGACCGGGATTGTTGGAGTTGTTTGATGTGGGATGGATGAAGAAGATCTCGTCATCGAACAGGAATGTCGCGCCGGCTGCTGAACGTACCTCTGAGGGATGGTCAGTGAGTAGGGTATATTCGCCGGTTTCAGCATTCACATAATAGATGGCGTCTGAACGCATTATGTGCAGGAAGTCCTGACGTCCATTGATAGGAACAGCATAGTTCTCTGTGCCGGCTCTGCTTGTTGCCGGAGCTGTGTACACTCTGCTTCTTGTTGCATCGGCAACGTTTTGGTAGAACCCGATTACGTAGAGGTCACGGCTCATGTTCATGGGCACGAACAGACGTCCGTTCCACTGGCTACCGTCGCTGTTGAAATACTGGTTGCGGTAGTACTGTGCCTGAGCTGCGCTCTCCTGTGGGTCGTGGTTGCCACGGTTGGATGCAATGCTCGGGAAGTCAAAGCCGTCAGGGAGTGGACGCTCCACTTGACCATGTGGCTCGGAATTATATACTTGAGCCAGTGATGCCGTGATGTCCAGATAGCGTGTGCCGGCTCCGTTGACGCCGCCAAGATTCTTGTTGGCGCGGAGAATGATATTGCCGCTGTCATCGAAAAGAGCTATTGACTGGTTCACCATGGGTGAGTATGAGCTGTAGCGGGTGGCGCCGGTGCGGGGATTGTTGCCGTCAAAGGTCACAACTCCGCCGGTTTCGCCGGAAGTGATGGCATCATAGGCAAAGATGTATGGAGTTGAGCTGCCTGAATGGATAGTCGGCATACGGTCAGTAACCTGTGCTATATACCATTTGCCTTTGTAGAACACGCCCTGACGGTACATGTCGCCGGGAGCGCCGGCGGCTCCGTGGCGGGCGCGCATGTTGGCGGTTATTCCGCTGGCGATGACGCAGTTGTTGGCGTTCAGACCGTTGGCATTTATCTCGTCCTGCGTCTGGATGGGATAGTTATATATCTCTTTGAGAACATATGATGTCATGGCCGGGTCACGTGCTATGCGGTTGGGCAGGTCACGTACATCTGATTTCACGTAGTAGAGACTGCCGCCGTTGTTCTCTCCACTCTTGTAATAGGCGTAGAGGACATAGCTGTGTGTGCCGTCGGGAACAGCGGTGTCAATGAACGATGCTCCGTCAAACTCGCGGGCAACTTCCTGGCCGTCGCGGAATAGACTGTAGTACAATGGCGGGTTGCCTGCACTGTTATAGGTGCTGGTCCATTTCAGTGATACCATGTTGCGGCCCAGATATGTCTTGACATCCAGGAATTTGCAGCTTCCATCCTTGTATTCAGGAGCCGGTGTGTTGCTCAGATCATATGATGTTGATGCCGGTGCCGGAGTTGTGACTGTGGTGTTGGGATTGTAGGTGCTGATGATGTGGACTTTCTTGTCGGCATTGCTGACCATGTAGAGGTTGCCGGCATAGTCAAATGCAATGTCATCAATGTGTGCGGTGGCAGCGCTTTGAGATATGTTTGAGAAGCTCAGTCCAAACTTATGTGTAAAGGTAGGCTTGCCGCCGTTGCTGACTTCCACTGAGTAGAAGCGGATAATGTTGCCGACTGCCACGGCAAGCATTGAGTGGTCGGCGTTGTATGCCATTGCGGAAGCATAGTACCAGTTGTAGAGGTATTTGTTTTCGGTAACATACGAGAAGTCTGTGAGGGCATTGAAGTTGATGCCGAAGTTGTCAGTCGCGGTGTGGATATAGTTGCGGGCGTCATCTGTGGGAGTTCCTACAAAATTGAGGGCACCCACACCTTTTCCGTCTTTGTCAAAAGCACATTGTGCAAAAGGCGCATTTGTGAAACCATAGAGCAGATTGGTTTTCTGATTCCATGTGTCTGCGGATGTGGCGGTGGGAGCGCTGTTCCATGTCTTGGCTGTGCCGAGATTATAGATTGACAGGCGCTGTATGGATGCGCTTGCCACATGAGCGCGGGTGGAGACAACAGCCACTTTCAGGTTGTTGCCGGAACCCCAGACATCAAGACCTGCGCCGCAGCCGCCCACAAAGTTACCGCTGCCGTCGGTGACATAGCCGTTTGTGGCGTTTGTGGTGCCTTGGAAAACGGGGGAGCCGGCAAGTGTTTCGGGGTTGAGCTCGTAGAGTCCGTTTGAACCGAATTTATTTGAGAGGGCGAACAGGCGGCCGTCATCGCTGAAGCGCACACGCTGCACAAGGCCGGCATAGCTGCCCACATCGCTTGAGTTGATACCGGGGTTGATGCCTTTGCGGCCGGTGTCGGTAAAGTCGGGGTTGAAAACGCGCAGGCCTATGCTTGAACCACCGGTCTCGGACACCACAATTTGTCCGAAAGTGGATGATTCAGGATAACGGTTCACCGTAAGAGAGATACCGTAGCCGTTGTCTGTCTGATCAGCCAGATTTATTGACCCCAATGATATGGGGGTCCACTGTGAAGCGGCTGAGGCGCGTGAGGCGGCTACCTCAAAGGTTACTTTGCCTGAGCGCCCCTCCAGGTTGAGGGTGCTGGAATGAGAGCCGGCGGCGGCATTGTCAATGACCTGGGAATTAACCACAGTGCCGTTGATCAGGGCCTTGACCTCAACTTTCGATGCCGGGGCGTTCAGTTTGAACGTCACTGTGGGTCTGGCCTTATTAGCGGAATTGACCTTTATGTCATAGGCATAAGGATTGGCTCCGTCAACGGCAAAACCTGTCAGCGACGCTGCCGTCAGCATTGTGGCGGCAAGGAACGTTCGCGTAAAGTTTCGTTTCATAAGATTTATATTTGGTTAATTATTTTGAATATATTTTCTGTAACTGCGATATGTGTAGGACAGATATGTCTTTAAGAATAATGATTGGTGACGGTGTAGGTCAGATTCTAAAGTGCTGTCTATGTGCTTTTATAGCCGGACAGCCCCGGCTTGTGGTGGAACGCAACGGCGTGGAGGACTGTTTTCAAGGTAACGCGACACGCGCGTATTAAATAAAGAGCTGATATATATATCATTACATCGCGAAAGCATATGGCTGTCGCATCAAAGATATCTATATTCGCTGTCTATGTATGTCTTTTAGTCAGCAAAAATACAAAAAATTAAAGAATGCTGCAAAGAAAAATCAAGAAATTATTAAAAATGTTTTTCAGAGAAGGTCAGTGATTTTCATTCCACGGTATTCCGTCAACATAGCGTGTATGAGCCGTGTATAGGGCCGAAGTCACATCGCGGGTGGAATCATAGAGCGGATGCTTTATCCCTGTAAGTCTCATGATCATATATACCACATCGGCTGTAGAGAATGGCCGGTGGCATGCCCGGTCAATCGCTGTGGCATCAGCCGGATATTTATCCCGGAATGCTTTGTTTGCATAGGCAATGAAAGGGATGCGGGCAAAGCGTACGTCACGTCCGTTCAGACCGTCCTCGTCATAGACATTTTCCCCGTGGTCTGAGAAATAGATCATCACCGCGGGAGTGCTCATGGCAGCCACTTCTCTGCGCATAACGCCCAACAGACTGTCTGTGTATCGGATTGTGTTGTCATAATCAGCCACAATATCAGCTTCGTCGGCAGTCAGCTTTTTCCGGGGATAAGCCCTCATCACATCCCTGCCGGTGAAAACCTGCCTGCCTGCGGGATAGCGGTTTCTGTACCATGTGTGGGATCCGTGCAGATGTACCCACAGCATCTTGGGATGATTGCCATCAGCCATATAATTGCGGAATGCAGGCAGCAGTGCTTCGTCATAGGGGTCCACAAGAGCATCTGCCGCATTTTCACGCAGGAAAGTCTTGTGGTGTGCCGCAGCGGTCAGGACATCGGCAGTATATCCGCTGACGCGCGCATGTTCCTGATTAGAAAGCCAGTAGGTGGAATAGCCTGCGGCGCCAAACAGGTCGAAAATAGCCGGATATTCATACCACTCGCCGTCGTCGGCATAATCAGGACGAAAAGTCAGTATGTGTTCCAGATTAGGCTCCGTGAGCATTGAAGGGCTAAGGGCATCAGTGAATACGTAGAGCGAGTCAGTGATCCCGGTCATGGCAGGGGAGGTGTCAAGCCTGTAGCCATACAGCGAGTGATGAGCCCTTGAAGCCGATTCTCCCAAAACAACAATGACATTGACATCGCCGCGAGTGCACACCGCCTTGTCAGCGTCCGGAAAAGGAGTCCGCAGACGGTATTGCGCCATGAGATTTTTCTGCGAGACATAAGTCTGATGCATATATGCAGGTATGCGCAGGCACATGAAATATGCCGTCCGGCCTCGGTTGACAGGCCAGCAAACGGTCAGATACAGTACGAGTCCTGCCACAGAAAGTGATACGACTGTGAAAAAGAAAATCCTTCTGGGCATAAATCTTATAGCGTAAATGCCTGCAATGCACCCCGCGACAACGCATAGCGTCCACGGGTCAGTCAGCAGTGACAGCAGATTACGCAATAGCCCCTGCATGAACTCCGCGCACTCGCCTGAAGTTGTCTGCGCCACGACAACCATCAGCTTGCGGGTGATGCCGAAACCATAGAATTTATAGGCTATGACATTGATCAGCGCAACAAGTCCGTATAATGCCACCGCAAACCACATCAGCCGGTGACTGCGTGGCGCCACAATATTAATTATAAAGAGTATAGCCGTGGCCTTGAACGCATCGAAGCATATCAGCAGAGCCCACTTCATGAATCCTGAAAAATGAAAAGTGGGCAACTCCACAATGTCTATGATTGTGAAAGCGGACAAAAAAAGAAGCAGAATCCACGCACAGCGCCGCGTGTAGAGGGCGCCAAAGGCACGGCATAGCAAGCCATTCATCTTTTTCAGAATGCCTTTTGTCCGACTGATATAGCTAAACTCTGTCAAAATGCGGATATTGTATGAAAATTGTGGACACTATACAAATAAGCTCATGAATCGCACACAAATATACATCTTTTTCCTATTTTCTCCTTGCCTCCCGTAACGTATTTCTCTACAGTCATAGGAAAATTCATTTCAAAAGGCCAATTATAAATACCGGATTTCTGATGATGACCCCTGCTTTGTCAAAATAATGCAGCGAGATGCTTTGACTGATTGTGGAGAATGTATGCCTTTGAAATGCCGTGCATATAGCGGAGTTGAGAATCTCCGGCTGTAAAAGAATGCTGTTGACCTATTCTCCGAAATTTTTCATATTTTTTCGAAGATAACCACGATATTTGCCGATAAAATTTTGCAAAATCAAAATAAACGCGTAACTTTGCAGCGCAAAAGACAAAAGCACTGTTGCCATGTCCAAGCAAACCAGACTCCGTAGCTCAGTTGGTAGAGCAACT
Source organism: Bacteroidales bacterium (assembly GCA_030536615.1). GTDB lineage: Bacteria > Bacteroidota > Bacteroidia > Bacteroidales > Muribaculaceae > CAG-873. The sequence continues at coordinate 13,431 of JAUNPQ010000063.1, forward strand.
GACTCTTAATCAGTGGGTCGAGAGTTCGAGCCTCTCCGGGGTCACAAAAAGATAAAGTGCTGATAATTCTAAAGTTATCAGCGCTTTTCTTATGTTTATACCATTCAAAAACCGACCAGCATAGGCTCATTTCCGGGTCAAGCCGAAATCCCGGTGCATATGTTAAAATCGGGGAGAGTGAAGTGTTAAAAGTCAGGCGTAGAGTTTGACGAGGCGGAAGATGAAGAAATCGCGTTCGCGGACTCCCCGCATCTGCGAGCGGAAGATTTTCACCTTGGAGTTGAACGCCTCTGCGGAAGCATTTGTGGCACGGCGCAGGAGTTAATCAACTGGCAGAAGCGCGCGGGCTACAAATTCCCCGTCATTGCCATAGTGGAAAATCTTAATCCGACCGAAACCGCAAAATCCGCCTCGTCTGCATTTTCCGCATCAACGGCCTCGAAGTTTTCCTCTAATCATGCCGTCTATCTCGCCGATTTTCGCTAATTTTGCTTATTAAATATATTCGATGGCTCGCTTTAACTCCTTTCTCGATAACTTGAACCTCACGGAAATAACAGATTTTCTCCGCGATAAAGGTTGCGCTTGCCATTATAAGAAAGACGATATATTTGTCCAACAAGGGACTGTGACGCGATATGCCGCATTGGTTGTTTCGGGCTATTTCAAATTAGCCACTACCAACACAGCGGGCGACGAGGCGGTAGTCAACTTTGCGTTTCCCGGCGAGTTAATAACCGATTTTCATTGTTCTTTGTATGGCGAACCATCGGAAATGTCGATTATAGCCGGAACCGACAGCGAAATCCTGAAGGTGCCTTTGCAAGATTTTATTAGTGTGCTGTCACCCAATCTCTGGATTGAATATCGCTCTTTATTCAAGACTGTTCTGCTTCGCCATCTCAACATCTATCGTAAAACCCCTGAACAACGGTATATTGAGCTTTGCGACCTTTACCCCGATATATTCAAGACCGTTGCTTTGAAAGATATTGCTTCATATCTCTTAACCTGTTGGTTGAATTAAATTAGTGCATATTTTATCTGCCCGATAGGACGAT
>JAUNPQ010000064.1 GCA_030536615.1 Bacteroidales bacterium
CATCGTCCTATCGGGCAGATAAAATATGCACTAATTTAATTCAACCAACAGGTAACAATCAATACAAATCTGCTGAAAAGCACCCCAGACAAAACAATCACTGTCAACTCAATCAGCGTGACATATGATGCCGAAGGGGGCAATCGCAATCTGCGTTGGTCAAATCCATCGGCAACCGCTGTTCTGGGAGAAAGTTTCACAGCACCAGTTCTGATCGGGCAAAATCTGACAGGAGTGACATATACTTCTTCCGACCCCGCAGTAGCATCAATATCAGCTGACGGCACTGTCTCAATCATAGACTCCGGACAGACAACCATCACGGCATCGGCGCCCGAGGATGGCATGTGGCATGCCGGAAGTGCCTCTTACGTGCTGACGGTGTCACGTCCGGCAACATTTGTCAGCGAGACGATAAATGTCACTGAACCTGGAACGTTGCAGGATCTTCTTGTTGATCTGGAGACACGGCCTTCCGAGCTAAAGATAACCGGTGCTGTCAATGCCGATGATCTTTCATATATAAACAGCGGCACAGGCAAAATAGCGTCCGTGACACATCTTGACTTGTCAGAGACACGCTTACAGGCATCGGACAATGCCTATACTTCGATACAACTGGGTTCAACAGGCATCGGCATGGGAAAAATCAACGCATTGTTCTATATCGCTGACGAATGTCACACTGACACCGTAGGCTCATCAGCGGCATTGGGCGGAGTCAGCATAACATACAAGATATACAACAACACACTGGCCGGAGCATTCAACGGCAACAAGAACCTGCGTAAGATCATTCTGCCAAAAGATCTTCCCGCCATTGGCGAATATATGTTCTACAACGCAGAAACCGCGTGTGTTGTGCTCCCCGCCGCACCGGCATATATAGGATGTAATGCCTTTTACGGAGCCAAGAACATCCATCAGTTCAGCATTCCTGATGGCGTTGGCAGCGTCGGCACCCGTGCATTCAGCGGCAGCGGTCTGACTTCTGTCATCATTCCTGAAAGCTGCACGCACATAGGAGTTGAAACATTCACAGGCACACTTATACGGGAAATCCGGACATCACATATAACTGAACTTGGAGCATCCGCTTTTATGGGAGTACCTCTTACAGGACGTCTTGATCTGTCATCTCTGAAACGTATTCCTTCAAATGCCTTTTCGAACTGTGAAATAAACGAGGTTGTATTTTCCCCTCAGCTTGATGAAATAGGAGACGGCGCATTTACTGACAACAAGGGACTTACCCGACTTGATTTTCCTGATTGCCTTGTTTCTGTCGGCTCTCAAGCCTTCTACGGCTGTGACAATATCACCGAGATAAATCTGCCGGAATCTCTTATCCGCATAGGGCGCTGGGCTTTTCCTCTTGGATGGGTATCCCGGCAGACTGCCGATGGTCCGGTCATCTACATTGGCAAAGTTGCCTATCAACTCGCCGACAACCCCGGATCAGCCACTGAACTCAAATTCCGCGACGGTACGGTTTCCGTAACCCCCTATCTGCTGAATTCAGGCACCTCTGCAGCAAATGCATTCAGGGGCGGTCTTCGCCGCATCGTTTTCCCGGCTACAATGAAGTATGTAGGCAATCCGTATGATAGCCATGCATTCAGCGGATGTACCAACCTGGAACAGGTTGTGTTCAACAACGGGCTTGAGACAATAGGCCATTATGCTTTCTCTGACTGCCCCAGACTTGACATAACAGATTTCCCCGAAAGTCTACGCTACATAGGATTCAAGGCGTTCAATAACACAGGTATCTCCGAGCTTACTCTGCCATATAATCTTGAATACATAGGCGCCCGGGCTTTTGACGGATGCACAGCTCTGTACAGTGTCAACATGCAGACACGTCATGCAGTGATAGGTAGTTATCATTACTGGGATAGTGATCCATGGTTAGAAGATGAGCAAGAGAGTATTTTTGCGGCTTCAGTAATTGAAGTTGCCAAAATAGGTGCCGGCGTGGAGTATGTTCCGGGAACTTTCTTGTCCGATGCCACGAATCTGCGCAAACTTACTTTTGAGAGTCCGGAAGCCACCTCTCCGGCATTGGAAATAGGGTATCGTGCCTTTGACGGACTCAGTTCATTGAAATGGCCTGAACTGCCAAAGCGCATCACAAAAATAGGCGACTATGCTTTCAGAAATGCTGCACTAAACGGAAATCCCGATCTGGCAGCATGCTCATGGTTCGGAGCATACGCTTTTCAGGGAGCCACAGGCATCAACTCGCTGCATCTTGACTCAAATGTGGAGTTTCTGGGCGACGGAGCGTTTGACAATGTCTCCACTTTGGAAAATGTGTATTACAATGTTCCTACCGTGGAGAACTCCATAACGGCCAACAATGGCCATGTCGTACAGCCGTTTAACGGGTGCTCAAATCTGAAAACGGTCATCATAGGCAAAGATGTGGAATATATAGGACCGTCTGAATTCAGCCACAACAGTTTTGTTGAACTTGCTTTTGAGGAACGCAACGACAACCGCCGCACAGCACCGTCAGATCTGCTTATAGATGAAAACGCGTTCTCATGGTTGCCGATCACATCTCTTATATTGCCTGACTGCCGGACAGCGATAGGTGACTATGCCTTCAACCAATGCAAGAGTCTTTCAGCACTGCGACTTGGCAATGGCACGGAGAACATAGGCACATATGCTTTTGCCGGAACAGCCATAAGTTCTGTTGACTTTCCGGAGACGTTTATTGCTTTCAGCGGACATGACAGTTTCAAGTCCTCAACACTTAAAACCGCATATTTCCATACTTCCACAGTACCCGCAGGCATAGCTCAACAGCAGTTCCCGGCATCTGCGACTGTCTATGTCCCCTACCCGTCCGTTGCTGCCTATAAGGCCCTACTGAGCAACACTGTCCTACCGCTGTCAGTGACATCATTCGCTCTTGACAGAACTGGTGTGGAACTTGAGAATGTGGGCGATGCTGCAACAATTTCCGCAACGGTCTCTCCCACTGAGTACAACGGTCTGGATATAACATGGACAACATCAGACGCACAGGTTGCCTGTGTTGACCGCACAGGCCGTGTGACAGCCACCGGGACCGGAAAGGCCGTCATCACAGCCGGTATCGCCTATATGCCGGAATTCCACACCGAGTGTACGGTGACTGTGAAACACGATGCCGGACTGTCCGATATTGAGGCGGACAATAATGTTATAGGTGTGATCTGTTCTAACGGTGTGATAAACATTCTGAATGCTCCGGAAAACAGTACTGTCACAGTTTACACCGCCGATGGCCGCATAGCGGCGTCAACAACAGCCAAGTCAATAGACAATCTTGCAAACGGCTTTTATATAGTCAATGTGCAGGGGCTATCTTTCAAAGTTTTCTTGAAATAAAGACAAACCTAATATTTTTAAACCTTTTTACATATAATATCAAACTGTCATGAAAAGATTTTCATCTGTAATTTCAACAATAATTATAGCGGCCACATCTACGCTATTTGCGGCAGTTCCGGACGAATTCACTGTCAAAGCACCTGACTGGGCCGAAGCGGCATTTTCCGAATCCACCCGCGCCACATCAAGGCGTGTATATAAAAGTCCTGCAGCGACATCGCCATATTGTGTATATAAAAATGGGGCTTATACCGGCGAGGGTATACTGAATGATGTAGCTTACTGGGGCACAGCAGCAAACAAAACGATCCGAGAATGCCGCTTTGGGGGCATCACGCCTGTTGTCAGGAAAACAAACGGGTGGGTTGAACTGTATGAGGCAGGTCCCAAGGGCGCTGACGGTTGGGTGAAAGCGTCCGAGGTGCAGTTATTTCCGAAAATCAATCTTTCCGAGGATGCCATGAAAGGTATTCCATATGTAAATTTCTTCTACGGAATGATTGTCTTTATGGATTATAATCCGCAGGAGGAGACCGCCACGGTACATATCGGTAAAATTGACAACGGGATAGCCGTGCTCCCTTATTCCGTCCCAGTGACATTCAACCGCGTTCAGGGCACAGCGCCATCACTGAGCGAGACAGATGATTTTTATGTGCTTAACCTTACAAACAAAGAATGTCTTGCCGATGGAACTCCGGCCATAAGCCTCTTTTCATCAGATCTGATTGCCGAATTGTTTGATCGCGCCGAAACATCCGAGAGGCCACTGGCACTGATGGGAACCGGGAAAACCATTGTCACAGCGTTGCTTAAAGCCCAATAATCATTCTTTACAAAAAACTGATTAATAGCTCTCGTTCTATATAATCAGGATAAAACAATCTTCATGCGGCCTGATAATATCTCAGGCCGTTTTTCATGTTCATGCCATGAAATGGTAGAAGGAATGATTGTGGGAAATAGGAATATCTGATCCGGAATGAGATGTATAAACAAAAAAATTATCCGTCATCACGACGAATAATCTTCTTACCTTAAATCTAATACCATGAAAAACTGATGCAAAGTTATTCTTTTTATGTTATACAACATAGTTTTCAAACAAGAAAATATACGATTTTAACTTTATTTTAGTATAAAACTCTTGTAATCCCATCAAATTAACTTTTATTTACATTGTATTTCTTCTTGGCCCATTTACGTGCTTTTTTGTAACTTTGCAGTCATCACGCATAACCCTATATTGAATGATTGATTTTACCGGTATAGCACGGCGGTTCATGGCCGGACGTATAAAAGCGGCCAGAACATGGAACACTCCGGATGGGGTGGAGAATGCCCAGAACGCCATACTGACATATCTCATCGGCAAAGGTCGGCATACCGCCTATGGCCGACATATAGGAATTTCCTCCTGCGACAGCTACCGGACATTCCGGGAGAAAGTTCCCGTGACACCCTATCCTGATCTGCGTCCCTGGGTAATGCGGATGATTGACGGCGAGAAAGACATCCTGTGGCCCGGACGATGCCGCCGCTTCGCACAGAGTTCCGGCACTTCCGACGGAAAAAGCAAATATATTCCGGTTACCCCTGACTCACTGCGCCTCAACCATTACCGCGGAGCCGGCGATGCCGTGGCCCACTACCTCAATCTGTATCCGGACAGCCGCATGTTCTCCGGCAAAGGGTTCATTCTGGGCGGCAGCTTCTCAAATGAGCTTGATCTTGCTAAAGGCGTATATGTAGGCGACCTCTCGGCCAATCTCATCGACGCCATCAATCCTGTTGCCAATCTTTTCAGAGTGCCCTCAAAGAGAACCGCCCTGATTGCCGATTGGCGCCGGAAAGTGCCGGAGCTGGTGAAATCATCGCTACGGGAGAATATCACCAATATTTCCGGCGTTCCGTCATGGTTCATGACCGTCATCAAGGAAGTCATCAAAACCGCCGGAGCCACAACCATACATGATGTATGGCCCAATCTGGAAGTGTTTTTCCACGGCGGCATCAGCATGGAGCCATACCGCAGCGAATATGCGGCGCTTACGGATGCCTCACGCATGCGTTACGTAGAGACATACAATGCCTCGGAAGGATTTTTCGCCATACAGGACCGGCGTCAACCCGGCTCAATGCTTCTGATTGAGGATGCCGGTGTTTTCTACGAATTCATCCCGTTGGATGAGATTGACGATGCATTTCCGGAGCACGCCGTTCCGGCATGGGAAGTTGAAGAAGGACGCACCTATGCCCTTGTCATCACAGCAGCCAACGGTTTGTGGCGCTATCCCATCGGAGACACCGTCCGCATCATGTCAGTCAATCCGTTGCGGATTGCCATAGCCGGGCGCACAAAACATTATATCAACGCATTTGGCGAGGAAGTGATGGTCTACAACACTGATGCGGCTCTGACCCGCGCCTGTGCACTGACCGGAGCATCGGCAGCCAACTATACCGTCGCTCCCGTTTTCGCCGAGGGGAAACGCCGCGGGCGTCATGAATGGCTGATTGAATGGACACACCGCCCTGATGACATCGAGGCCTTTGCCGATATTCTTGACAAGGCACTTCAATCCGAGAACTCGGACTATCAGGCAAAACGCTCAGGCGGAATATTCCTTGACCGTCTGAGCATTGTCACGCTCCCGAACGGAACTTTCGACTCATGGCTGGCATCTACGGGCAAACTGGGCGGTCAGCGCAAGGTGCCCCGCCTCAGCAATGACCGCAAGGTGGCCGATGCCATCCTCGCCCTGCGACAACATTCCTGATAACCGAATCTGTGCTTTATACAGAAAACCCGGGCCGGAGCAACGTGGATTGCTCCGGCCCGGACCCATTTCATATTTTGTTCAAAAGTTTGTCAGTTTGACATCTGGCCGCCACCATTAGAAGAACCTGATGACACACCGCCCACAACATCATCGTTGGAGATGCGCGCCGCTGTCTTCTTGACGCGGGCATTAAGAGATCCGAAGCGGTAGCTCACGCGTAAAAAGCCCATTCTGGTTGACAGGAATTTATATGATGCCGTACCTGTATAATCGCCATTGACGGTGTGAAGAATATAATTACGCGTGGGACGTCCTATAGGGTTAGACACCGTCAGGCTGACCGTCAGACGGTTTTCTTTGAGAAAACTCTTGCGCAGTGAAATATTCCAGAAGTACGCTCCCTGGCCTTCCATTCCTCCGTAGGAATAGACATCGTTGACAGATCTGGCCTGATGATATAGCATGCCCTCGGCGGTAAGTCCCCAAGGCAGATTCTGGCTTATGCGCATAAACGCATTCCATCCCCATTTGGCCAGATGCATGCCGTTCTGACGGTAACTCTGCCGCGAGGCCGTGGCATTGAACATCAGTTGGGTCTTGGATGTGGCCGACCACTGGGCAAATCCGCTGAATGACAGATTACGCTCATGTCCGATGTTGTCATAGGTCTTCACTATAAGTCCGTCGGAATTGACAAACTTGACTTCCGAGATATTGTCATTGTTGAATGCATAGTTTGCCGAAAGGCTGAAATTGAGTTTGGACTTGATGAACATATAGTTTATCTTGAGCGAATTGCTGTATGCGCTGTTAAGGTCAGGATTGCCGTAGTTGACTTCTGTGGGCGTATAGACCTTGGCGGGATTGAGATAGTTTATGCCCGGACGGTTTATGCGGGCGGCATAGTTGGCCGTCAGAGTGTGCACATCGCTGATCTGCCACGATGCCGATGCTGACGGCACAAGGTCATTGAGGGTTGAGGAGAATGATTCAGCCGAGCCATCCGGATAGCTGGCTTTGAGACGCGACAGTTCATAACGGAGGCCTCCGCGCAGACTGACGCGGCCCACACGTGCCGTATACTGGGCATAGAGCGCGGCAACGTCAGTGATATGCTTGAAATCGGAATGCGTATCCTGCCAGTTGAAATACTCCGTGTCAGTCGTAGAATGATTGCGGCGGAATATATACTTGGCTCCTGTCTCAAAGGTGTGGATCTGACTGAAAGGACGAGTCCAGTCAAACTGGAACGTGTGCTCGATGAAATTCAGATGCGTGTCGTTATACCGGCCTGTATAAGGGAAAGATGTTCCTACAATGTCTGAATATGTCTCCTCCGTTCTGGAGTCATCGCCCATGTTTGAGATCATGTAGCTGCCTGTCAGAGTCTCCCCTGCGCGGGACGTGGTATGCTGATAGTTCACATTGCCGTTGAATGACAGATAACTGGTGGTATGAGGCGTTTGAAGTGATGAATGCGAAGACAGAACCGTGCCGTCGGGAGCATAGGTGGCCTCTTTACCCTTGCTATACGGTTTGGCGTTGAAATAGAAACCGTCAATCTCGGCTGTCAGCATATTATGCTTGTTGATGTCCCATGACGCCTCACCGCCAAACCATGCCACATAGCCCTTGCGGTATGAATCGCTTTCAGAGAAAAGACGGCGTCCGTCGTTGAAAAGATAGTCAGTGGTCGACACATTGTGGGTCTGGTGCCGGTTCATGGGATTTGCGCCCCCGTTGATGCTGAACGTCACTTTGTCTATCTGGGTTGTGAGATAGATGTTCGCCGTGGGAATCCCGGACTGGGTGTTTACACTCAGTGAGGCTGTACCGGTCACTCCGTTTATCACAGCATCATCAACAGTGACAATATTCAGTATTGCGCCGATGCCTTCAGCATCATAACGCGCTCCGGGTTCGGTGATGACTTCCACACGCTTGATCATCGAGGCAGGTATCGCAGCCAGTATCTCCTTGGCATTGTTTGTAAGCGAATTGTTAGGCTTGCCATTCTTGTATATCTTGAAATTGGATGAGCCGTTGACGGTTATGTTTCCCTCGGCATCAACAGAAACCATCGGCACACGCCTCATCATTTCCTGGAGTGTGAGTACCTTTGAGGCAGGATCAGCCTGGACATCATAGCCAATGCGGTCAATCTGCTTTATGACCAGCGGGCGCTGTGCCGTGACACTGACCTCCTGAAGAGTCTGATCATCGGCGCCAAGAATGACTGTTCCCAGATCAGCGTCCGGTTCAATATCGCTGACAGTGAATGTCCGGCGCGCACCGGCACCGGTCTGTCCGGCACCCTCGATTGTCAGAAAATATGAGGCGGCAGCCGGTAGCGGCGCACGATATATCCCCACTGAATCAGCAACCCCTACAACAGCCGCGTTGACAGAATCGCCTGTAGCGAATATGCGCACGGTGGCAAAACTCTCAGGCTCATCATCCACATCAACAATGTGGAGTTTTACGGAATACGGGGTTTCTTCAGCAGTTGCATGCAAGCTCACACAGCAGCACGCCAGAACAGCAAACAGCGTCAAAACAATCTTTTTCATTGTAAACTATCGGATAGATTTGGTTTCTTGGGTTAGCGGTTGTTTTATAACAACATTTCAGTATATCGGGTCGGCATTTTACCACCCGCACAAACATAAGACGCGTGTACTACCTGAATATAACACAGAGATAGTCATATTTAACATTCTTTATGAACGCCTATGACATACACATCTTTATATTTGGTTAAATCATTATAAAATGAGGCACAAGTCACAAAGCATGTCAATATTATCATTATTTTTGCAGACTGAAGCGAAATGTGGCCTACCGCCGCGCCAGCCTTATCCAGACCAATCAACCACCGAAAAAATCCGGTATGAAGAAAACTATTATTTCAGCAACCATCATATCACTCTGCGTCATAAACGGCGCCGGTGTTCCGGCACGCCGCGGCACATACACCGTCCAACAGCCCGACGGCACCACACTGACACTCCGCAAAACAGGTGACGAGCGCATGCATTTCATCCTGACCGATGATGACAAACTTGTCATTGAGGACAACGACGGACGCTACTGCTATGCGCGCGTAACCACCGCAGGCGACATTCTCAGCACCGGCATCACAGCACGTGATGCCGCGCAACGCACCGTGGCTCAGGAAAATCTCACAACTGACTATGCCACACTTGACCTCCGGAAACTCCTTGACACAAGAAGCAAGGTGTCCACACCCCACGTGCGCGCCTCAGAACCAAAAGCTCCACAACAGAAAAACAGAAAGACAAACCGCAAAAAAGCGGCACAGAACACCGACACCTATCCCCAGAAAGGCATGGGACGTTTCACAACCGCCTACCCCACCCGCGGGAAAATAAAAGGTCTCGTTATTCTGGTTGAATACAGCGATGTGAAATTCAATACGGCCTACGCCACTTCTCCGCATGACTATTTCAACGACCTGCTCAACAAAGAGAATTTTTCCGAGTACGGCGGCACCGGAAGCGCCGCGCAGTTTTTCCGCGAGAACTCCATGGGCCTGTTTGATCCCGATTTCACACTTGTGGGACCTGTGACATTGCCCAACACTCGGAGCTATTACGGAGCGAACGACTCCCGCGGTGACGATATGCGGCCGGCCCAGATGGTTGCCGATGCATGCCGCCTGATTGACGATGAGGTCAATTTTGCCGATTTTGACAACGACGGTGACGGTATACTTGACAACGTGTTCGTCTTTTATGCCGGTCAGGGAGAGGCTTCATATGGCCCGGCAGAATCCATATGGCCACACGCATGGGAGCTGAGCTCGGCAGGACTGAGTCTTGTCCTTGACGGTGTGCGTGTTGACTCATACGCATGCACCAACGAGTGGCAGCAGATAAATCCTGACGGCATAGGCACTTTCGTGCACGAGTTCTCACACGTGATGGGTCTCCCTGACCTTTACAACACGAACGGAAGCGGTTCATGGACACCCGGAGAATATTCAGTGATGGACTACGGCCCCTACAACAATGACAGCCGCACCCCACCGGCCTATTCAGCCTATGAACGCAATGCAATGGGCTGGCTTGATCCAATTATCGCCACCGGCCCATCCTCAGTATCGCTCGATGACATCAAAGACAGCAACAGCTGCGTTCTCATAAGCACCGGAAAAGACACCGAGTTCTTTCTCTTTGAAAACCGTCAGAAGAAAGGATGGGACGAGTTCATCCCGGGCCATGGCATGCTGATATGGCACATTGACTATGTACAACGCATCTTTGATGCCAACAGGGTCAACAACACATCCACCCACAGCTATGTTGACATTGTGGAAGCGGGGGGCGTGACCGGCACATCCGAGTACATACGTCAGGGATATACCTGGCCCGGACGCATGGCACGCACCGAATTCACAGCTGAAACTGCGCCGGCTTTCTGTGACTGGTCCGGCAACGCCATAGACCTACCTGTCACTGAGATAACTGAAGAGGACGGTATTGTATCATTCAACATTGCCGGAGGCTCTTTCCTGCCCCCATTGGCTATTGATCCTGTTACACAAGGCGCCAACTACTTCATGGCGGCATGGAATCCGGTTGACGGAGCCACGGATTATCTGCTGAGTGTCTACGGCTCAAACACGCTCAAACCGGCCTTTGATGAGATTGTTGATTTCTCACTTGAGACCGGCTCATCCATCCCTGTGCTTCCCACCGGCTGGAGCACAGATGTCACAGATTTCAGCACCAGAACCGACACCTACGGCGAAGCCTCCCCGTCATTATGCTTCAATGCTGACGGACAGAGCATAACAAGCCGCGTATATGACAGTGACCTGACAACATTATCATTCTGGACACGTTGCCGCGGAACGCTATATTTCACATCCACAATAAACGTTGAAGGGCTGATCAACGGCCAATGGACACAGATATCGGCATATTCTCCCGGTCTGACCCAACAGACAATAGATGTCAGCCTTCCCGAAGGCACACGTGCCATAAGGCTGTCATTTGTAAAAGGAGCGGGCAATGTGTTTGTTGATGACATCAGACTTCACTCTGACGGTGTCAATGATATTCCGCTGGAAGGATACCAGCGCGTATCAACCGCCGGTGCCACAGCCATGCGCGTGGATACCGATGGGCTTGAATATGACCTCTACCGCTACACAGTCAGAAGCACTGACGGAAAGTCAACCTCACCAAAGTCAAACGATATCTATGTCAGCATGTCAGCCGGCATAGATGATATCCTGGCCGATGACATAACCGAAAAACTTTCAGTGACCGCCACCGGCACACAACTTTCCATACACACTGCACCGGATGTGCAGTACGCACGCATATATGACAGCGCAGGGGCACTTGTCACAACCGTCAGGCTCAGCGACGGACTGGGAACAGCAACGGTTCCGGGCACCGGATTCTACATTGTCCGCGCCGGCTCTGAAGCTGTAAAAACAGCCATCAAACAATAATTCCAAAACTATTATCATAAAACTGCCTGAAACAAAGATGAAAAACTTCAGAAAGATAATCCTCGGAACTATCGCCTTTGCTGCATTGGCGTTCAATGCCCCGGCACAACGCACATCTCCTGATGCGGAGATGCGCTCAGCATGGATTGCCACCGTCTATGCCCTGGACTGGCCGGGCACTACCCGTGTCAGCTCCACCGGAAACACCGCTCAGATCAACACGCAGAAAAAAGCTCTCACAACGCTCCTTGATTCAATGGCCATAAACAATATGAACGCCGCCAAACTCCAGATCCGTTCACGTGCGGATGCCATGTACAAATCGTCGTATGAACCGTGGTCATCCGATCTGGTGAGCCGGCGTGGTCTGGATCCGGGTTATGACCCTTTTGCCTTTTTCATTGAAGAATGCCACAAACGTGGCATGGAAGCACATGCCTGGGTGAATCCCTACCGCTATGAAAGTTCATTGGGGACATGGACAGGCACTCCGCACGCCTATCGGGACGAACACCCCGACTGGCTCATAGACCACAACAACCAGTCCATCCTCAATCCCGGTCTCCCGGAAGTGCGTCAGCGCATCTGTGACATCATCCGTGAAATAGTCACCAACTATGATCTCGACGGTCTTCTTTTTGACGATTATTTCTATCTGCAGGGTACACCCACCTCAGCTGACATTGACCTGTACAATGCCTACAAGAAATCAGGCGGTTCACTCACACATGGAGACTGGCGCCGTGAGAACGTGAACATGATGATTGCCGATGTAAACCGCACCATCAAGGAAATCAAGCCGTGGGTCCGTTTCGGTGTATCCCCCGCCGGCCTGACATGCACCGGAGCGGATGTCGCGGCCACCCACGGTGTTCCCGTAATGGGAACCGGCGGCGAATACCAGTATGACGGGATTTTCTCCGATCCGCTTGCATGGTATGAGCAGAAAAGCCTTGACTACATTTCTCCGCAGATATACTGGGGAATAGGCTATGCCTCAGCCGACTACAAGATAGCCAGCAAATGGTGGAGTGACCGCGCTCCCGAATATGGACGCCATATGTTTGTCTCTCATGACATATGCGCCCTGACCGCCCAGAGCAAAGCACCGATAATGAAAGCCTCAGGACCAAATGTCACAACTTTCGGTGAATATACCGATGAGGTTGAGATGCTCCGCGACTACTGCCTTGACGGTGCGCCGGGCAGCGTATACTACCGGGCTGCTTTCTTCTATGACGTCGCTCCGCTTTTCGGACATCATATGCTCAACACCGTTTATGGCCGTAAAGCTCTCCTGCCGGCAATCACATGGTTCCCGGCTGCTCCGCAGGGACTGGTCAACGGACTGAGCCTGTCCGGATCCACTCTCAGCTGGACTCCGGTGCAGGGAATGAGATATGCCGTCTATGCCACAGACCCCGCCACAACCGATGATATTCTGCTGGGAATGACCTATGAGCCGAAAATGACCGTGCCCGCAAAATACCTCGCATACAAACTGAGCGTAAGCATAGTTGACCGATACTCAAATGTCTATTCACGCCGCACCCTTGGCCAGACACCCGTCTCCCTTGCGGCGCCGAAGCTTGTAGCACCGGTTAAAGAGGCTGTTGCCGAATGTCCGTTTGATTTTGAATGGACGGCTGTTGACGGAGCCGAAAGCTACATCCTTGAAGTTGGCTCCGATGCCGCGATGTCTGACCTTTTAGCCTCCCGCCGCATATACGGCGCCACGACACTTGCTGTCAGCGAACTTGAAGGACTGCCTCTCAACGGCCGTCTGTACTGGCGTGTCCGCGCCTGTGCCGACAATGCCACCGGCAACGCATCAGCCCCTGAGTCATTCAACATATATACTCTTGTCATCACCGAACCCGTGGCCAACGCCACCGGAGTCGCACTGGCCCCGGAAATAAAATGGAATGATTCCCAGCGCGAAGTCACCATTGAAATATCCTCGGATCAGAGGTTCTCTGACATTGTATATTCACAAAAAGCAAAAGGCGGATCACTGACAACGCCCGCAAACACATTGCTGCCCCTGACAAACTACTGGGTCCGCGCAGTCTATGACCGTGAAGGCAAGACTTATGTATCAGGAAGCGTACGGTTCATGACTTGTGCCGTAGAACCCCAGATTCCGGAAATAGCCGAACCCGTGGACGG
>JAUNPQ010000110.1 GCA_030536615.1 Bacteroidales bacterium
GTCCGATATTTCTTATATTTTTTTTGATTCCGGCGTTTGTTTTCGGAATAATCATTCTCGTAAAATTGATAAACCGTTGGCTCAAATAAACCTTATTAATTATTTATTAATGAGTTTTAGCTTCTCTCCCCTCATAAATAGGACAGATAATAAGAGAACCTATTTTGGCACAAAAATAAATCAATAAAGCTTTTTATAGGAACAGCAGCGCTATATGGTACACAACAAATGCTGCCAACCAGGCAATAAGGGTGTTGTACACCACTGAGAATACGGGGTATTTCCAACTTCCGGTCTCACGATAAATGGCGGTCAATGTGGCAATACAAGGACAATAGAGGAGTATGAATACCATAAAAGAGAGGGAGACGGCCCAGTTGAAATCGGGTTGGCCGGTGGCAGGATCTGTAGCCGTGAGGCGTTGCCCCAGTTTAGCATCATCGGCAGCCTCATCACCGGCATAGAGCACTCCAAGTGTGGATACAACTATTTCCTTTGCCGGTACACCCGCCAGAGCGGCAACTGAAGCTTTCCAATGGAATCCGAGCGGTTCCAGAACAGGATTCACAAATTTTCCTGCCATTTCAAGATATGAGTCACCTTCTGAAGTGTCCATTGCAGTGGCGTCAGAGACATTCTCAGCACCAGACATATTTTCCGGACCGCTAATATTCTCCGTACCATCAGCATTCACAATAGCGGATACATTCTGTGCCTGTACTCCCACCTCTGACGCTTCTGTGGAATTGTGAACCGGGAAATAATTCAGCGCCCATACTACTATTGATGCGACAAGTATAATACTTCCCATTTTTTTGAGGTATTGGTATCCCTTTTCCCACATGTGCCGCAATGAGGTCCTGAACGTAGGAACACGATATGGGGGAAGTTCCATAACAAAAGGCGTCTCATCTTTCTTGAACCAGAAACGCCGAAGCATACGTGCAGTCAACACCATCATCAGAATTCCGAGGATATATAGTCCCATGAAAACCAGTGTAGGATATGACGGGAAGAATGTACCTATCAGAAGCACATATAACGGCAACCGTGCTGAACATGATACAAACGGATTGATCAGTATGGTTATCAGCCTGCTACTCCGGCTTTCTATTGTCCGCGAAGCTATTATGGCCGGCACATTGCACCCGAAACCCATCACCAGCGGTATAAATGATTTGCCGTGAAGGCCTATGCGGTGCATGACTTTATCCATGATAAAGGCGGCGCGCGCCATATATCCTGAATCTTCCATAAAGGATATGCAGAAATAAAGAATCAGTATATTAGGAAGAAAGACTATAACGCCTCCCACTCCACCAATGACGCCATCAACCAAAAGATCACGCAATGGACCGGCAGACATCCAGTTCCCCACAGCATTTCCAAGCATGTCAACACCACTCTGAAGCCATTCCATAGGATAGCTTCCTACCGAAAATGTCAGCCAGAAGATAGCCAGCATTATCAGAAAGAACAGAGGAAACCCGACAAGTTTGTTTGTGACAAGAGAGTCAATTATCGCCGTTTTATTGACAACGGCGCCCTCACCACGCACCATTGTCTCAGCAAGAGCACCGGAAATGAAACCATATTTCTCGGAGGCGATGATTTCACTTATATCCGTCTCCATACGTTGTTCTATGCGGGACACAAGTCGGTCACGCGTTGCGAGTAATGAAGTACCGTAGCTGGTCTGGCCGATATAGCGTTCTGTCTCTCCATCGCCTTCAAGAAGCTTGATTGCCAGATAACGTGGGGATTCACGATGGCCAATCTCTCCGTCGGCTTTTATTATGTCTTTCAATACGGTCACAGCATTCTCAACGTCTTGGTTAAGATGCACATGGACATGTCTCACCGTATCATTTCTATCCTCAAAAACATCAATCACGGTGTCAAAGAGGTGTGCCACTCCTTCACCGGTTTTGCTGACAGTTGGTACAATAGGCAC
>JAUNPQ010000065.1 GCA_030536615.1 Bacteroidales bacterium
TTCAGCAGTCTCATTCTTCGGGGTCTGTACGGGCTGTTTTTCCGGCAGTGAGGGTGCTTCTGCCTCTTTCTTTTCTTCTGTGGCCGGTGCAGTCGATGCCGGAGCCGCTGCGTCAGCGGCCGGTTTTGCAGCCTCAACCGGGGCGGCTTCTGCCTTTGGCTGAGGTGCGGTGACCGGTTTTTCCGCCGGGGCGGCTACATCGACCGGTTTTACTGCTGCCTGAGGTTCCGGAGTGACTGCGGCAGATTTCTGTGGGGCGGCTGGTGTGGCTGATTTCACAACGGGATTGCCGTTGACATCAAGTTCAAGCTTGCCGAGGATGCGGGGCTTCTGGGCCTTCTCGCTGGGAAGTTTCACTTCCTCAGGCACACTTGGAACGGGCTTGGCTTTTTCGCGCTCGCGTTGGCGTGCGGAGGCCTCTTTCTCGCTCTTTGTCTTGAGCAGGCGGTCTTTGTTGAACTCGTTGTTGAGCATCTCGGCGATGTCATCCTCCACGCGTGTATTGGGGTTTTCGTCGATTTCTATGTTGTTTTTGCGCAGGAACTCTATGACGGTAGGTAGTGCCACGTTGAGGTCCTTTGCGAGTTTGCTTATTTTGGTTTTTGCCATTCTGAATGAGACTAATTGTTTGATTGACTGTGAGAGGATGCTGCTTTAGAGGGTGTGTTTAAACAACCTTGTCGTGATGTGTTATGTGTTTCAGTCCTCGAACTCAGCGCGCAGAACCTGAAGAACGTGGTCAACGGTTTCTTCTTCAAGGTCTGTCTTTTCGATGAGCATCTCGCGGGGCGCGTTGAGGACGCTCTTGGCAGTGACGCAACCCATGTTCTTGAATGCGTCGATGATCCATTCCTCGATCTCGTCCTTGAACTCGTCAAGGTAGATGTCTTCCTCGACGTCGTTGGTGTCGGTGTCACGGTATACGTCAATGACATATCCGGTCAGCATTGAGGCCAGCTTGATGTTGAGGCCGTTTTTGCCGATTGCCAATGACACTTCTTCGGGACGCAGGAACACTTCCGCTTTCTTTTCTTCCTCGTCAAGTGATATTGATGACACTTTTGCCGGAGAGAGGGCGCGCTGTATGAACAGTGAGGGATTTGTGGTGTAGTTGATGACATCAATGTTCTCATTGCGGAGCTCGCGCACAATTCCATGTATGCGGCTTCCTTTCACACCCACGCATGCGCCTACGGGATCAATGCGGTCATCATAGCTCTCAACGGCTATCTTGGCGCGTTCACCGGGGATGCGTGCCACGGCGCGTATGTTTATCAGGCCGTCCTGAATCTCAGGAACTTCAAGCTCAAAGAGGCGGCGCAGGAAGTCCTCGTTGACGCGGCTGACGGTGATTTTGGGATTGTTGTTCTTGTTGTCCACGTTGGCGATGACGGCGCGGACGGTCTCGCCCTTGCGGAAGAAGTCCCCGGGGATTGCCTCGCTTTTGGGCAGCAGCAGTTCGTTCTTGTCATCGTCAAGAAGAAGTGTCTCGCGTGACCATGTCTGGTAGACTTCGCCGGTCACAAGCTGTCCCTCAAGCTGTTTGAATTTGGTATAGATGGCTTCTTTCTGGAGGTCAAGTATTTTGGACTGGAGGGTCTGGCGCAGGGTGAGGATGGCGCGGCGTCCGAATTTCTCAAAGATGATCTCTTTGGTGTGTTCCTCGCCTACTTCGGCGTCGGGGTCATTGTCAGCGCGGGCATCGGTCAGGGATATCTGCAGGTTGGGATTTTCCACTTCACCGTCAGGAACAACGGTGAGGTTCTGGAAAATCTGCACATCGCCTTTGTCGGGGTTCAGGATGACGTCCAGATTCTCGTCTGTGCCGAACATTTTCGCAAGCACGTTGCGGAATGATTCTTCAAGAACACTTATCATGGTGGTTTTGTCTATGTTCTTGAGTTCTTTGAACTCGGCGAACTGTTCCACCATGTTGGGAGTTGCCTCTTTTTTTGCCATTGGTTGTGTCTATGTGATATGAGTGAATTAATATTCTTATATTTTTATCTGGCGCTCTATGCGCTTTATGTTTTCTACGGGCAGCGTCTCGTCAACGGCTTCGATGACCGGACGTTTCTGTCCGGGATGTTTCACCTTGGTGTCTGTGGTGACGGTGATTGTGCTGAAGTCATCGGCCACGGCCTTGAGGGTGGCGTGCAGCTTGCGGCCATCGGCGGTGAGCACTTCCACGGGATTGCCTATGTTCATGCGGTATTGCTGCGGAACGCGGAAAGGCGCTGTTATGCCGGCAGATCCCACCTCAAGGCTGTAGTCTTCGGCATCACGGTCAAAAACTTCCTCGATGTGGCGCGTCAGGGACATGCATGTGTCTATGTCAACGCCTGTGGGAGAGTCGACGGTGACGGTGATGTCGTTGTCTTTTGTGATATCCACGTCTACAATGAAGAGGGGGGTGCCGTCAATCGCATCCTCGATGGTTTTTGTCAGAAGCTGTTTGTCAATCATCGTCGGTTTCTCTTGATGTTTTTTTCTGTGTCTGCATCCAAAAAACAGGAGGAAGCCCGTCGGGGCTCCCTCCGCTCTCTGGAAGTCGGTGCAAAGATACGCATTATGTCTGTGTAAAGCAATAGTGCGCCACGGCTAATACAAGGTAAAACATCAATTATAAACATAAATTCACTTTATTTAAATTTTATTATTGCATGTTTTGTTGATTTTAAAGGCGATCTGAAAGGAAATATCGGGCTTCATGGCAAGGGAAATGGCGGAAAAATGCTTAATTTTGCAGATACTTTAGATTTGCAGCAGCAAACCGAGATAGAAATATGAACAACAAACCGGAATGGGACACAGAAGCCCTTGAGGATTATATTGCCGCCCATATAGATGCCGAGCCGGCAGCCTTGCATGCCCTCTACCGTCGCACCAACCTGACGCATCTGTATCCGCGTATGTGCTCGGGACATGTGCAGGGGCGTGTGCTGAAGATGCTTGTGGCCATGGCCGCTCCGCGGCGAATCCTTGAACTTGGGGCTTTCACGGGTTATTCAACGTTGTGTCTTGCCGAGGGAATGCCGCAGGGATGCACCCTTGACAGCGTGGAGATTGATGACGAGATGGAGCAGGAACTGGCTGACACGTTCGCCGCTTCGCCGCGTGGAGGTGACATACACCTGCACATAGGTGACGCCCTTGAGATTGTTCCGGCGCTTGAGGGCACGTGGGATTTTGTGTTCATTGATGCCAACAAGCGTCATTACAAGGATTATTTCAGGATGGTTCTTGACCGTGTGCCCGTGGGTGGTTTTATTCTTGCCGACAATACGTTGTGGGGAGGGCATCTGACAGCGGGCACTCCGGCCCATGACGCCCAGAGCCGCGGAATAGCCGAGTTCAACGACTATGTTGCCGCATGTCCCGAGGTGGAGAAAATTATCCTTCCGCTACGCGATGGCCTGACCATAATGCGGCGTGTGCGATGAACGGTTAACTTTTAAAGGCCGCCACGCGTTTTAAAATAACTGACATAAACAAACAAGAATATAATGGAAACAACAAGACAAGCCAAAATTGCCAGACTGCTCCAGAAAGAGCTCAGTGAGATATTCCGGCAGCAGACATCCAAGACACATGGCGTCATAGTGTCTGTGAGTGCAGTGCGCGTAAGTCCGGATCTGTCCATAGCGCGTGTGTATCTGTCTGTATTCCCCTCCGGGAAAGCGCCTGAACTTATGGAGAGCATAAATGCATCTGCAAAGACCATACGCTATGAACTGGCACAGAAAGTGCGCTTCCAGCTCCGCAAGACACCTGAACT
Organism: Bacteroidales bacterium; assembly: GCA_030536615.1. GTDB lineage: Bacteria > Bacteroidota > Bacteroidia > Bacteroidales > Muribaculaceae > CAG-873. The sequence continues at coordinate 3,779 of JAUNPQ010000065.1, forward strand.
GGCGTTCTATCTTGACGATTCACTGGATTACATTGAGAACATAGACAATCTTCTTGGCAAGAACTGACATGAGCGTCTGCCCCGGTTCCTGAAAAATGCTATCCTTAAAAATCGCCCTACGATACATTCTGGCTCGCAAGAGTCATAGTGCCGTCAATATCATAGCGCTCATCTCAGTGGGCGGTGTGGCTGTTGCCGTAGCCGCGATGGTGGTTGTGCTGAGCATCTACAACGGGTTCGAGGAGCTTTCGCGACGCAAGATGTCGCGTCTGGACCCTCAGCTCAAGATAGAGCGGACAGACGGGCGGATGATTGACAATGCCGATTCGCTGGCTGCCGTTGTCGGGGCTCTCCCGGAAATTGCGGCGGCAGCGCCAACTATAACAGAGCGCGGTCTGCTTGTGTCAGGTCCGCATCAGAAACCGGTGGTATTCCGCGGCATAGACGCCGGATATAACCGTGAGCTCATCAGCATTGACAGTCTGATGGAGGCGGGGGTGTATGCGGCTGAGACATCAACGGGCTATCCTGCCGCACAGGTCGCTGTCGGCGTTGCCAATGAGATGCTGATCAATCCGCTTGCATCGCCCGTCGCGCATCTGTATGTGCCGCGGAGGGTGGGGCGCATTAACCCTGCCAATCCGGCAGCGGCGTTCCGCGAGCAGACCATGATGGTGAGCGGAGTGTTCCGCGTGGATGATCAGGATGTGGATGCCGACAATATAATCATCCCTCTTGATGTGGCGCGTGAGATACTTGATTATTCCACTCAGGCCACCGCCATAGAGGTGAATGTCGGCGCCGGCGCGTCTGAGGCGGATATAAACGGCGCGGCGGCACGCCTGGCAGTCATGCTTGGTGACAGTTATACCGTCCGTGACCGTCTGGAGCAGCGACGTGAGGCATTCCGGATGATAGCTGTGGAGAAATGGGTGACGTTCATGATGCTTGTCATGGTGCTCATAATTGCATTGTTCAACATTGTGAGCACCGTATCGCTCATGATAATTGAGAAACGTGACAATATGCGCACCTTGCGTGCCTTGGGCGCCACAGAACATTCGGTAGGATCAATATTCGCGGCACAGGGTATGTTGATCACCGTCTTTGGCGGCATTGTCGGCATAGTGGTGGGTGTGGCTCTGTCTTTTGCCCAGCAATATGGCCGGTTCATTAAACTTTCAGGGGCACCGGGGTCTACTGTTGTAGATGCTTATCCGGTGCAGGTAAGTGTCACTGATATACTGGCTGTGGCGGCCTCTGTGACAATCATGAGTGTGTTGATGGCGGCTGTGGCGCGTCTGCTGGCACATAGGGCCCTGAGATAAGATACATAAGCAAAAATAAATATATGCAGACCGTACTATTTCATGAAACTGTTTTTGGTCCGATACACAGCCGCAGGCTCGGGACAAGTCTTGGCGTGAACCTGTCACCTGTGGACGGAAAAGTGTGCACATTTGACTGCCTGTACTGCGAGGCCGGCTACAATGCCCAGGGGCCGGGACGCTCGGGGTTGCCCCCACGTGAGCATGTGCGCCAGTTGCTTGAAAACCGTCTGTCGGCAATGCATGCCGCCGGGGAGAATCTTGATGTGATAACTTTTTCAGGAAACGGCGAGCCTACAATACATCCTGATTTTGCGGCGATAGTTGATGATGTGATCATGCTGCGTGACAAATATTTCCCCCATGTAAGCATCTCCGTGCTGTCAAATTCTACCCAGTTGCACCGCCCGGATGTGGTCAGGGCCTTGCGCCGCGTTGACAACAACATCGTCAAGCTTGACAGCGCCGTGGAATCAACTGTCAGCGCACTTGACCGTCCGATGTTATCTGCGTTTACGGCTGCTAAGGTCATAGATCAGTTGCGTGGATTTTCCGGCCAGTGCATAATACAGACAATGTTCACCCGTGGAACCCACAATGGGATATCCGTTGACAATACCACCGATGACGAGGTGAAGGCGCTTATCGAGGCATACAGGACAATCCGTCCGGCACAGGTGATGGTGTATAGCATTGACCGCCGCACTCCGGAACAGTCATTGCAGAAAGTCAGCGCCGAGGAACTCTGTGACATCGCCGGACGAATAACCGCCCAAACGGGAATTCCGGTGCAGGTGACAGCCTGAACATAGACGGGCGCCGCAACGTTTATAACTATGCATGGAACAAGAATATAAACTATCATATAATAACATATTAACATAAAACCGATATGGATAAAAAAGAAGAAAAAAGCCTTGACCGCATCAGCTATGCGCTTGGACTCAGCATGGGTAACAATTTCAAGGCATCAGGCATAAAGAGCATCAGTGTTCAGGATTTTGCTGACGGCGTTGCCGCCGTTTATGACGGACTGGCTCCGCGTATGAGCTACGACGAAGCAAAGCAGGAGATACAGCGTTTTTTCGGCGAGATGGAGAAAGAGCAACAGGCTCAGGCCGCAAAGATGGCCGAAGTCAATGCCAAAGCCGGCGAAGCTTTCCTGTCCGAGAACGGTAAACGTGTTGAGGTGAAGACCACAGCCTCCGGACTCCAGTATGAGGTTCTTGAAGAAGGCACCGGTGAAAGTCCGAAGGCCTCTGATACGGTCGAGGTACACTACACGGGCCGACTGATAGACGGAACAGTGTTTGACTCATCGGTGGAACGCGGCGTCCCGGCCACATTTTGCGTGACCCAGGTGATTCCCGGTTGGGTAGAGGCCCTGCAATTGATGAAAACCGGTGCAAAATGGCGTCTGTTCATACCCTCACAGCTTGCCTATGGTCCTCAGGGTGCCGGCGGCATGATTGGTCCCAACCAGACCCTTATATTTGATGTGGAACTGCTCAAAATCATAAAGAAATGATAAAGAAAATATTCGCTTTGCTGGCCGTCGCCGCGGGAATGGGCTCTGTGACAGCGCAGGCCCAGGTGATGACAGCCGCAGAGGTTGACTCGCTGAGCCGTGCCGCCGCCACGATAATGGCCGATGGTGTAAACCGCTCCGTTGCCTCGCTGCAAGGTACGGGAGTGGATGTTGACGAGGCTATCTTCAATGCCGCGCTCATAAAAGGACTTAACGGCGAGGACACCGGATTCACACTCCAGACCGCTGATGAGTTCATCGGTCGTATGGTGAAACGCATGAATCAGGCCTATGCCGGTCAGCAGGCCGCGTTTGTTGACAGCGTTGCCTCCCTGCCCGGCGCACGCCGTCTTGCCGGTGACGTTGTCCTTGTCACCGAGAGAGAAGGCACCGGAGCTTCACCCGTCGCATCTGACCGTGTGAAAGTCAACTATCAGGGACGTCTGAGCAACGGTGTAGTGTTTGATGACACAAAAGGAGAACCAGTCACATTCGATGTCAACCGGCTCGTTCCCGGGTTTACCGAAGGGCTGGAGAATATGAAAACCGGCGGCAAATACCGGTTGGTCATTCCCGCCGCTATGGGCTACGGAGAAAATGGTATACAGGGAGTTATTCCCGGCAACAGCGCCCTTGACTTCACCGTAGAGCTGCTTGCCATTGACCAACCCGAGACCCCGACACCTGCGGCCCCGGCATCAGACTCTACGGGCAAATAACGCCGCAAGCCGAAATAAACCCCTCACAAAACACCAACAGGGGCTGCGCCATAATCAACCTATTACGGCGCAGCCCCTGTAATGTTGAGATGCCGATATGTACCCGCGGATTATTTGAAGTTATACACCTTTGAAACAAGGTTGTTCCAGACGGGAGTTGTAAATTCTATGAGCGCCAGACCTGCTGGTTTGGGCTTTTGATCAACCACATCATAAAATACTATCCTTATTCCGAATGCCTTTCCATTATCCGACGTCATCTGGCTAAAAGAAAGTCCTCCTTCGTTTATTTCTGTCTGATAGATTGCATGCTCATTTTTGGATATAAAACCGGGGAATTTCTCTGGTGTCGTATCATAAGTTTTTTTCATATAAGACCGGTTGAAAACCTGATAGTAAAGATTTTTGCCCTGAGCATCGTTAATGAGAATTACCAGATCAAGGCCTTTATAGCATTCAAATGATATCTTACAGTTTTTGTAATTACCCTTATTCTCACCGTATTGGATACTTATGGCAGCATCAGGTATCTCGAATAAGGTATCGCCGATGGATCCTGCATGAAGGATGGTGAAGCTACACAGGATGGTGAGCAGGAGCAGGATTTTCTTAATCATTTTTTATTTTGGGATAGTGTGATTAATGGTTTGCATTTGCAAAAATAAGCATAAAATGTTGTCTGTGCAATAATCAATAAATAATGTGGCACCAAAGATTACAATAAGAATCACCCTTGCACTTCTTATTGGGATCTTTGGGTGCATGTTTTTCGGCTTGAGCCTTGAGCGCTTTTCATTTCCTAAAGTCAAAGTTGAAATGCAATTTTCTACAAGCGAAACAAAGTGCGCATAATCCTTTGCCAATCGGTGAAATATGACTAAATTTGCAGTGCAGTATTCCTTTGGGGTATTGCACCCTTACATATTAGCTCAATCGCAGTCTGAATCACCACCTCAACAAAAGAACGAGCTAAGAATAATAATCCGTGAGTGCGTGCCATACGGCGCGGACTTTCTCGTAGGATTATTATGGCTTGTGGTGAGCCAAGACTGCGTATGGCGAAAGTCTGCGCTTTTGTTTTATCGGCAAGTGCGCATACCAAGTCAAACGATATAATGGCAATAATGCACAAAACAATAATAAACCGATAAAACAAAATGAAAAAGTTATTTTCACTGATGTTGCTTCTCGCAACAATGCTCACGTTCACTGCTTGTAGTGGCGATGATGAGCCTGAAAACGGCATATCCAAATCAGACCTCATTGGTCTTTGGGACGCTACAGCCGTTCAGTTCAACAATGACGGCAAATGGATTGACATAACCAACCGCCCCGATCTGGCTCTGTCTATCTCGTTCTATGAGGATGGCTCTTACTATGGAGAGGGCGCACTCGGAGATGGAGAGGGAACTTACACGTTGAGTGGAAACACCATCAAGACCTATATTGACGGTGAACTTTATGGGACATACGTTGTCAAATCCCTTATCGGTGATCAAGCGGAATTGACACTAACAATGGAGGGTGAGACTATTGGTATTCGTGCCAAGAAAAGTAAAATAAACCTTGCTCCAAATGATGAATCAGTAGTGATAGTCATAAAAAATGGAAATACAACTCGGTTGGGATCGTGGGAGAACAAAACTCTTGAAGGCTCACATTTTGTACTTCAATGGTTTACATTTGACCGGATGCGATGTTTGCATTGGAGAACCGACGATTATACTATTGATGATAAGGGTATGCATGTCGTTAATATCAATGGCGATAATGTTCGTGCGACGTTAAATAGTCAGACATTTAAAGATTTGTCATATTCATATGATGGCAAAACATTAGTTACAAGAGACGATATTATAGTTCATACAGAATATGGCAAATTATATCCATCTTATGAGGAACATGTTTATTCAGCGACAGTGACCGGCGATAAATTGACTGTTTCTGATGATAATATGACCACAGTCTATATAAAGGAGAGTTAATGGCCGCCTCGAATACCTACTACCGCATCCGCGAGGTGTTGACAAGCTAAACAGATATTAACCTCAACAATATTCCCATGAAGAAAATCACCCCAATCTTAACAGTTGTACTGTTGACTCTCTCAACCGCTTGCGGTGGAGGGTTAACAAGTAATGACAGTACAACCTCTGCAAATGATTCTATCGCCAATGATACGGCGGTGGATTCGCTTGCTATCGCATTGAGCCGCTTGGATAGCATACAAAACAAAGGGCAGCTCGTACACTTCGACACTTGGAAAATCGGCAACCTTAAAAGTGTGGAGGTACAGGCGCAAAAGTTCTCCAGCGACAATGACAGCATTGTGTTCATAACCCTCCGCAAAGATTGTGGAGGCGAGTATTACTACTCATGGGAGGATGCTTTCATTTTCCAAAAGGAACTTCCTCCGCTCCACGAGGCTATCAACACTATCAAGAGCAACCTCAACCGAGAAACTGACCATAATGAAAAGTATGTTTACTCAACAAAGGACAATGTTATGGTGTATGCCGAGAATCCCGGCAAAGGATGGAATCTGAAACTGAGTGTTGACGCACACAAAAGCAATTCCTATATCAGCCTCACCACGGCAGAACTTGACAAGTTGGTGGAGTTGCTTCAACAGGCGAACAAGAAACTTGACGAAATAAAGTAACAGCTATGTGGATAATCGCATTGATATGTGTAATCTGTTGGCTTGGCCCGGCACTTAAAGACGGTGGGAAAATTAAATAAAAATTTTTTCTGACTCGCACCCCTGCGCCACAGAGAGGGAGAGCCGTTACCCCTTGCACCCCTTATGGGGTTGACCTCAACAATCATTCAGCCCCAATAAGGAGGAGCCTCCCCATTGTTGATTATTTTCGGACATTCATCAGCAATTATACCAAGGCGCATGTGACGAACATGCGCCTTGAGTTTCCCACTTTTAAGGAATTTCTACAGGAAAAATTCATCTTCTGTCTGAAAGCCCTGCGCCATTGGACTGCCCGTGCTTGGGTCGACAAACACATCACTGTGCCTTGCAATCTTGCGCCTTGTCAGCCTCTACGCCAAATTCTAACATTTCGCCGCACTTGTTTTTAACGTATACACCGTAGGTAGCCATATTACGGTGCGGCCACTGTTTTGCGGTCAATGGCGATATACACTTTTGAGTGTCCGTCCTTCCACATCAACCCAATCTGTCCATCCGTTGCTTGGGCGTCCGAGAATAATACTGGACGCTCCGCTTGGGGAGTCCATCTCCTGATCGTGCTGAAGCACAATCTCGCCATTGACAGTCTTACAATTGTCTGCTATGAACTGTTGCCGGGTCTGGGCCTTGCGATAGCTCCCAACCTCTCCGCGAGCAAACACACTTCCTTTCAGTATGACAAATTTCCCGGTATCCTCGTCTAAATATCCTCTTCCATTGGCAGGACGGTCTTCTGCTTTTACAAAGAACAAGTGACGGGAATCCGCATTATGTGCAGGTCCGATTTTATTAAAGATCTGACATCCATAAAAATCTGCAAGGAGTTCAATATCCCTGAAAAAGACCTCCATATCATTTATTCTGAAAGGAGCTATGTTCGGTTTTCTTGGGTTTGCAGCATTCAAGATCTCATATGAATCAGCTTCGTAAGCCGCCGTAATACCGAGATATTCAAGGAAACGGACGTCATCTCCATAAATTTTATGATTGTCTGAGATGAATACTAATGCTTTTGTCCACCAGTCTTTCTTTTGGAGATGATCATTCTTCCGATTGGCGAAGTCTGTTGTCTGCCCGATATATGCCTGTGGTTTACCCGTTTCATTTTCACCAATCAAGATATAGAAAGCCGGCTGCCCCGAAATATCAGGTATCGCATTGGTAAGAATAATCTCGGAACGCGGAATGACGTAAAGATGACATGTTGAACTTGCACCCATATAGATGTTTCGGGCGCCATCAAGTGCTCCATCAATAAATTCGGTGTGGATGGTAAAAGATTTGGCTTTCATGACATGTCGCTTTCTCTTTGAGTCATACTTTGGCTTGTGCCATTCGGATTACTTTTTGCAATTAGACATTATGCTTCTTTAACGCACTTGTGTCGGCAAATAATTTCAGCACATCCTAAATTAACAATCCCTGATAATCGGATGGTTATCAGGGGCTGTGGTGCCCAGAACAGGCACTAAACCGTGATAATATGAGAAAGTAAGAGAAGTGAATTAGCGCTATTTCAGATGATTAAAATTTAGATACTTTCTCCTGTTGGGCGATTTTTGCCATTATTTTTGCAAATAGTACACTTTTAGTACACCTTGTTTCGGATATTTTTTCCTAACTTTGCAGTGTCCTCTTTAAAACCCTTTGGGAGTGTACTCATGGTGTACTTCTTTCTCTACACGGTGTACTTCCTCTTCCAAGGGCGTATGAATGGGCATCCAACACGTTAAATCTCTCACCATATGGCAAAGCTACAGAAGCAAACCAAGCAAAATCCGAAACTGGAACAACGCGAGCTGAAGGATGGTCGCATAGCTCTCTATCTTGAATATTACCTCGGTCGAAGCGAGGAAGTGGTCAAGGATTCCGAGGGTAACATCGTATACTATTCCGAAGGAGCCATGAAGGGTAAGCCGAAGAAAAAAGTTACCCATCTCCGAAAGAAAGAGTCGCTACCGTTCTATCTCATCGCCAAACCGACCACTCCGAAGGAGCGTCAACAGAACAAAGAGATTTTGGATATGGCGGAGAAAATACGCTTCGAAAAGGAGCAGGAGTTGAAAGAACAGCAAACCGGCTTACGCCTTGCGAAGCACCCGGAGGAAATCAATTTTTTTGATTACTTCCAGGCATTCATCGACAATTATACCAAGGCTGATGTGCGCCATATGCGCCGGGGGCTTGCTATTTTTAAGGAATTTCTTAAGGAAATGAAAAAGTATAGGGCTTTTACCGATGCTATCCGGCCCGACCAAATTTCAAAGGAGATGATTCGTGAGTTTGCGGATTATCTTCAGTCACGCTTTACAGGCGAGGGACCGCACACCCTTTTCCAACGCTTCAAGAAGGTGTTCAAGAAAGCCACCGAGGATGAGATTTTCTTTCGCAATCCGTGTGATGGGGTTGTAATCAAGATTGACAGCCAACAGATCAAAAAGGATATTCTCTCTATGGATGAAATTCGGCAACTCGCCCTGACGCATTATCCCAACGAGAATCCCGATATACGCCGGGCATTCCTGTTCTGCCTCTATGCGGGATTGCGTTTCTGCGATGTCAAAGATCTGACATTCGCACAGGTCGATTTCTCTAACAGGCTGTTGCGCTTCAATCAGGCCAAGACAGCCGGGCATAGTTCGGCAAGTTGGGTCAACATGCCGCTGAGCGATACGCATCTGAAATTGATGGGCGAACCAGAGGATGGCGACAAGAACCAACTGATTTTTCCCCTTCCGTCACACACCATGTGCCTGAAAGCACTGCGCCATTGGACTGCCCGTGCCGGTATTGACAAACACATCACCTGGCACTGTGCGAGGCATTCCTTTGCGGTCAATCTCCTAAACAACGGAGCCAACATCAAAACCGTTGCCTCCTTGCTCGGTCACGCCGGACTCAAGCACACCGAGAAATACACCCGTGCGGTCGATTCTCTCAAACGGGAAGCCATCGACTCCCTGCCGGATATTTCTCTATGAATGGATAATATCCAAAACTGTAACTCAAACTAAATTCACAACTTTTGTAATATGGAGACATCTAATTCTCAACTTGTAATATATCAGACTCATCAGGGAGACACACGTATAGATGTAAGAGTAAAAGGCGAAACAATTTGGCTTACCCAGCGTCAGATTGCGGAATTGTTTGGGACGAAGGTTCCGGCAATCTCCAAACACCTTAAGAACATCTTTGCATCCGGTTAACTTCAAGAAGATATGGCTATTTCCAAAATGGAAACAACCACTCGACATGTTGATACTTCAGACAAAATGAGGAAAGAGAGTATCATGCAAATTATACATAATACTTTAGCAATATACACTATATTATTGATCCGATCTATAATAACTATCCTTTTTGTGATGATGCCAAGCACATTACCGACAACACCCTTGTGGCACTCCATCTAATGATTGCCGAAAGCTGTAGTGAGGAAAAGGATATTATGGTTAAAGTTATAGTTAATCTAATCAACAAGAATAATCGATAGAGAATATTAGGGCAATGCGCCTTAAGAAACTCATGGGTGTGAAAGGTAAAATGCGTCAAAAAGGGCAGTAGAAAGTACTATACATTTTACTGTCCTTTTTTCGTGTAGTGCACCGGTTCTACCTATTTCTACACGGCTACTACACGTTTTTTTCGACTACTACACGAAAAATAGTCGTAATTTACGCCTACTACTCATTTTCTAGTCGTAAAA
>JAUNPQ010000066.1 GCA_030536615.1 Bacteroidales bacterium
AAAATGATTAGCGGATGCCGTAATGGCATTTCGCGACTGCAAAGTTACACATTTTTGTGCAATCTGCAATGCGTGATGTCAATTTTTCTGAGATCAGTCGTCAAGACTGGGTTTGTCTGTGCCGGGGGTACGGTAGTAGAGCCGGTGGTCAACGTACTCCTGTGTTGCAATCAGGGTGGGTTTGGGGAGTTTCTCGTAGTAGCGTGATATCTCTATCTGCTCACGGTTTTCAGAGATTTCCTCAAGGTTGTCGTTGAGTGAGGCGAACTCCTGGAGTTTTTTCTCGAGGTCGTGTTTCATCTCTGCGGCAATCTGGTCGGCGCGTTTGGCAATGATGCATACGGTCTCGTAGACATTACCGGTGTCCTGCGAGAGTTCAATCATGTCGCGCGTAACGGTGTTGAGGGGGGCGTTGGTTTTCTTGTAATCCATCTTGTTCTGTGATGTGCGTATGTTTGTTTGTGGTGTCTGAGGCTGATGCATCAGTCACGCACGTATTTCTGTGCTATTTTGTATATGTTCTCGGCTTCCTGACGGTTGGGGCTGTCGGGATAGTTGTTTATGAAACTATAGTATTCGTCAATGACCTCACGGAAGCGGTCGGCCTTGCGCTCGTCAACGCTGTTGTCGGCTTCCTGATAGCGGGCTTTGAGAACCAGCAGTTCAAGATCTTCCTTATATTTTGAATAGGGATAGTCCTTTATGGCGTTCTTTGCAACGATGATGGCGCTCTCATAATTGTTGCCCATGTAGTTGCCCAGATTGTAATAGAGTTGGGCGTTCTGGAGCTGTTTGAGTGTGAGTTTGTCCTGAAGCTCGAAAATAGAGTTCTGGGCCTGGGGAACTTTGTCGCTGCGCGGAAAATAGTCAAGGAATGCCTGCAGTTCCTCTATGGCCTTGATGGTTGTTGTCTGGTCAAGCTGAGGATCGGGCGAGTCAAGATAATAGCCGTAGCCGCAGTAGAAACGCGCCGGCTCAACGTATTTTCCTTTGGGATAGCGTGAATAGTAGGTTTTGAAATAGGCGCCGGAGTTGAGGTAGTCCTTGTTCTCGTAATGGCTGCGGGCAAGGAGATAGAGGCTTTCTTCGGCTTTGTCAGAGCCTTTGAACACAGTCACACAGTCTTTGAGAAGTGTGGCTGCCTGTGAATATTTTTTCTGCTCAAAAGCGCGCTTGGCGTATTCGAACTTGTAGTTGTAGTCATTGCTTTTCTGCACTTTGACATATTCGCCGCAGGAGGTTGCGACAAATGCCATGAGAACAGCCGTGCAAAAATTTGTCAGATGTGTGATGACACGCATGGGGATTTTCTTTTTCAAAATGCAAAGTTATAAACTTTTATCCACATTGGCGCCCCCAATCTTCCATTTTTATTTTTTTTTGCATTTTAGAGTATATTGGGAAGATCCCAACAGATTCCAAAACGTTGTTTTTGGGCAGCGAACGGCACGTTATTAGGAAAAATGTGTTTATCTTTGCACAATAAACAAAGGAAAACAGAAACTGCAAATAGATTATGATGAATCTGTACGGTGTTTTGCGCAATTTAGCGGTAGCTATGGCGCTGATATCTACGGCCTTTGCAGCCGATGCGCTTGATCTGCCGGTGAAAGACATAAACGGCAAGGAGTGTTATGTATATACTGTCGGGGAGAACGAGTCCCTGTACAGCATTGCCCACAAGCTTGGAATAGGACGTGAGGACATAACCAGATACAACCCCTCGGCAACTGATGGTGTGCGTCAGGGCCAACAGCTGTATTTTCCGGTCTCGGAATACGCCTCAACTTATGGCACTGCCACCTCCACAATTCTCCACGAAGTCAAAAACGGCGAGACACTCTATGGCCTGGCACATAAATACAATGTGACGGCCGAGGACATAGTGAGCCTTAATCCCGGAGCCTCGCAGGGATTGCGCTCCGGACAGGTGCTGACCATCCCTATGCATGCGGCCAAGAAGAACGGCGAGGCTTCAGACAATGGCAGTGACAGCTGGCGCGAGGCCAACCGCACCACACCCGCCAATGGTGACGCCACAGCACATGATGACGCCAGCGACAAACAGGCAGCAGCCGACAACAGCCGCAAGACGGCGCAGAATGCTCCGGACAGAGGACATCGCTCTCAGGCTGCTCCTGACGAGACCGGCGATGAAGATGTCACCAAAACTCTTGACCCTGAGAACACCACACCTGACAACACGGAAGCGGCAGACAACGCCGGACGCAAAGCCACAGTGGCACTGATAATGCCCTTCATGCTTGACGAGTCCAAACCGACCAGACAGGCACAGTTAGTGACCGACTTCTACCGCGGTTTCCTCATAGCGGCAGATACCATGGCCTCAGAGCTGCCTGATGTGCAGCTGCTTGTGTATGACACACGCAACAACACGGAAAGGTTGCAAAACTATCTGACACTTGAGAAACGCCTTGAGGATGCGGCGCTGATAATTGCCCCTGACAATGCGGAGCACCTGGCCATGATTGCCGAATATGGCCGCACACACAATGTGCCGGTGTTGAACAACTTCGTTGTAAAAGACACATTGTTCCGTGACAATCCGATGCTTCTGCACGGCAATATAGAAAGTGACGTGCTGATGAATCGTGCCGGCAATTTTCTGGCCGAGCAATATGCCTCGGAAGAGATGCTGCCGGTGATCCTTATGCCCGAGGGACGCGCCGACAAGAAAGCTTTTACGGACGGCATAAGCGAAATGCTTGGAATTCAGGGCGTGCATCCTCTCATCATCAATTATGAAGGAGCGCTCACCTATGAGACCTTGAATGAAAGCCTTCCATCCACTACGCGGAGCCGCTATTTCATTATCTGCGGCGGTGGAACGCTCAATGAATTCAACCGCGTGGCCGGCGCATTGAAGCGCTATGGTCAGGAACTTGAAGCAGCCGGAGGAATGATGCGTGTGCTTGGCTATCCGGAATGGATAACATTCCGTGGCGAGGCTCTTGAGACCATGCATGAGCTTGATGTGACAATATACTCGCGTTTTGTGTCTGACCCGAACTCCTACGACGTGCAGAGTGTGGAGAACTCTTTCAAGAAATGGTATGGACATGCGCCCCTTGACGGACTTCCCTCACAGGCACTCTGGGGCTTTGACACCGGATGTTTTGTGTTCAGCAACCTGATTGAGAACTGGCCGCTTGCTGGCCGGAATGACCGTGGCGCACTGTCGTGGCGTGGTGTTCAGTCGGCTTTCAACTTCGACCATCATGACGGCAGTCAGGGCACGGTAAACAATTCAATGTATTTCATACGGTATATGCCCGGTGGCACACTTGATGTCACACTCAACTGACAATGGAATAATGAGATATAACGTCAGAATATTCGCACTGGCAGTGGGGCTGGCCACCATGACAGCGATCAGTGCGCCGGCAGAGACCCACTATAAGCCGCACGTGTCAATAGGCGCTCACGGAGGCATGAACATGTCACAGATGTCTTTCTCGCCGTCAGTGCCACAGAACTGGACCAATGGCATACAGATAGGTGTACAGGCACGCTATGCCGAGGAAAAGATCTTCGGGATAATCGGCGAACTGAATTTCAGCCAGCGGGGATGGAAAGAGCGTTTCGATGATCATCCCGACCTTGATTACTCACGCACGCTGACATATATCGATCTGCCGGTGATGACACATATATACTTTGGCAGCAACCGCTTCAAAGGCTTTGTGAACCTCGGTCCTCAGGTGTCATATCTCATATCGGACAATATATCATCAAACTTTGACTATGCCCATCCGCAGGAAGCCGGCATACCTACATCGCGCTACACAGCGCAGATGAGCATGAAAGTGAAAAACCGGTTTGACTATGGCATCACAGCCGGTCTTGGAGGCGAATATTATATAAAACCACGCCACTCAGCATATCTGGAAGTACGTTTCTATTATGGTCTGGGCAACATCTATCCGTCGTCAAAATCAGACACTTTCAGCGCGTCGCGGAGCATGAGCCTGCAGTTCACAGCCGGCTATAACTTCCGCCTGAAATAAGCGGTCTGATAAAAACGGCCTCCAAGCACCCTAACGCCTGACAACTCATATTCATAAGGTTTGATTCAATTGGTGCTTTTGGGCAATGTTGTGTCCCTTTGCGGCGGTGAAATGGCTCAATTGGCTTTTTTGTGCTAACTTTGCAGCATGATTCGCATTATGCTCATACTGATTTTTGCCGGCATATGTTGCACGCCTGCCATGAATGGTAAGGACACAACGGAATATATGCTCTGCCGGCCAATGAGCACGGAGGCTCCTGATACGCTGCAGCCGCTGGAAGTCAGCATCAGCAGACCGCTTCCATTCTATGAAAAAGGAATCATCGGCAAAGTATATTCATATTTCCGCGATTCCAACCGTGAACGTGCTGACAAGAAATTCGACATCAGTTTCATAGGGGGGCCGCATTATTCAAGCGAGGAAGGATTCGGAATCGGGTTAGTGGGCTCAGGTCTGTACCGTGCCGGCAATTTCAGCAACAAGGCCACACCGCTGTCAAATGTGACACTGAAACTTGATGTCACAACCGGCCGGATGTACAAGATCGCGGCAGAAGGTTATCATATCTTTGAGGGAGACCGCTACCGGCTGAATTATGATGTTTATTTCTACTCCTTTGTGGACAAATGGTGGGGAATAGGATATGCAATGGACTCAGATGATTCAAATGAGTGCAAATACAAGCGCCTTCAGAGTCAGGCCACACTTGATTTTGTATTCAAGCTCCATCCGGGTGTCTTCATAGGGCCCATAGGGCAGTTCTCATATGTCAATGCGCGCGACTTTGACAAACCGTCGATGCTTGGTGACGAGCCTGACAGGGTGTTCTCGCTGGGAGCTGGAATAACATTCATGCTTGACACACGCGATGTTCCCACAGCGGCCACAAAAGGTGTTTACCTGCGTGTCAATGCTCTGGCTCACCCGTGGTGGATGTCAAACAAACAGGCATTCAGCATGCTTGAAGGAACCGCATCAGTCTATTGCCCCGTGTGGCGGGGAGGCGTCGTTGCCGTGAACGCACACACCCGGCTTACGTGGGGTGATACGCCCTGGTGCCTGCTCAGCGGTTTTGGCGGCAGCCACACCATGCGCGGGTACTGGGAAAACCGGTACAGAGACAAGATGGAGGCAGACTTCACTGTGGAACTGCGCCAGAACGTATGGCGTCGCAACGGTTTTGCCGTGTGGGGCGGTGCCGGTTCCGTATTCCCGCGGTTCAGCAAGTTCAACCGCCATCACATCCTGCCAAACTTTGGACTGGGATACCGCTGGGAATTCAAGAAAGGGGTGAATGTGCGCCTGGACATTGGCTTCGGAAAACATGAAAAAGGCGTGATTTTCAGCCTCAACGAGGCTTTTTAACAGCAATTATAACCTTATTGTCAGGAAAAAGCCGTACTTTTGCGCCTTGAAAGCAACAGAGAAGACCTCAAAAGCGGCCAATGCAGACCAATAACACACAGCACGACATTTCCGGCAAAAAAACACGCTCAAGATTCATGGCAGTCCTGCGCCGCATGACATGGCCGGCAGTGATGGTGTATCTTTTCCCATTATTACTCATCGTGCCCAATATCGGCCTTTCTATCACGGAATATAATTCTGTATGGGCCAAACTGTGCAATATTTTTCTTCCGGCAGGAGTATACTTTCTGTTGGTAAGCCTGAGCCGGCGCATAGGGCGCACTATCCTGCTGATGATTCCGCTGATGATTCTGGCGGCTTTCCAGATTGTGCTTCTGTATCTATATGGCGAGAGCATAATTGCCATAGATATGTATATGAATGTGGTGACCACCAACGCCGGAGAAGTGAGCGAACTTCTGGGGAATCTGAAAATTGCCATAGCCACTGTACTGGTATTATACCTGCCTCCCATTGCCATAGGAGTACTTTTCTGCGTGCGGCACCGTCATGCCCCACTGGCAGCTTTGCAGCGGGCACGACGTATAGGCATCGGAGCCGTGATATGCGGAGTAGTCCTGATGTGTGTGGCTTATGCCTTTGCGCCGAGATACAATATCAGACGTGAGTTTTTCCCATACAACGTCATTGAAAATCTTGTGACCGCCATACGTCGTGGCGTTGAGAGTTATAATTATCACCGCACATCGGCCACATTCTCATATCATGTCACCCCAACCCGCGACAAAGACCTCAGAGAAGTCTATGTGGTTGTGATCGGCGAGACATCGCGTGCCGACAACTGGGAGATATTCGGATACGGACGTCCGACAAACCCGCTGCTCTCAAAACGCACTAACCTCATTGTCTTCCCGCGGACTTTGTCGGAGATCAACACCACTCACAAAAGCGTCCCGATGTTGCTGTCCCACCTGAATTCGGAAAATTTCGGCGAAGAAGTGGCATCGTCACGCAGCATTTTCTCGGCATTCAATGATTGCGGATATCAGACGGCTTTCATATCAAACCAACGCCGCAACCATAGCTATATAGATTATTACGGAGAGGAGGCGAGGACTGTGGAATTCCTTACTGACGGAGGGCAGAACGTGATGGACGTTGAACTGGTGGACCATATGAACCACTTGATTGAGACATCGCCCTCAAACAAGATTTTCATTGTTCTGCACACCTATGGATCGCATTTTGAATACAGAAAACGCTATCCGGCATCAATGGCCCATTTCACTCCCGAGAAAAACACCGAGGCCTCAAGAATGAACCGTCAACAGCTCATAAACGCCTACGACAACACCATCCGCTACACGGACATGGTGGTTGACAGCGTGATAGCTTCTCTTGACCGTCTTGACATACCAGCGGCCATGGTGTATGTCTCCGACCACGGCGAAGACCTGTTTGATGACAGCAGAAACCGTTTTCTGCATTCATCGCCCGTGCCTACATACTGGCAGATACATGTGCCATTTGTGATGTGGATGTCTGATGAATATAGCGAACATTTCCCTGACATTGTCCGCAATCTGAAAGCCAATTCAGGCTATGACATCTCGTCATCCCAGAACCTTTTCCATACGCTCATTGACATGACGGGTTTGCGCACACCCTACCATTCGGAAAGTTCATCACTTGCCTCCCCACAGTTTCAGGAACCCTCACGCCGCTACCTTAACGATTATAACGAAAGCGTAAGTCTTGAGGAATCAGGGCTCAGGGAACAGGACATACGTGAGTTGAAGCGCAATTCAATATCTCTTCACTGACCTTTGTCATCAGGACATTGCTCCGGAAGCATGAAACGCTCCATAGGCTGCATGGCGCAATGCGGAGCGGAATGTCATGCGTCCTTCTTTGGCTCTGCGCCAGGCATAGAGGGGGATACGCAAAAACCATGTAACCGGATTCTGCAGACGTATTATCGCGCCGGCTGACCGGGCACTCCCTATGCTGAGCGGGCGGCTTCCGGTGGTAAGCCCCTTATGACAAGTTATGGTCAAAGGGAAAAACCGGCACACAAGCCCCATACGGCGCGCCGTGAGCAGGAGCATTTCATCCTCGCCGACAGTAAAGACAGGTGCTCCGGGGCCAAATTTTTCATTAAATTGCAGCCCGCCTGTCCGGGGGCTGCGGCGCAAGGCCACCTCAAATGCTGTTTGATAGAAATTTTCAGGGAGGTGTTTCAGGTCGCATTCCGCAGGAGGATAATTTTTATTGTCAGCCCCGTCATAACGAAATGAGAAATAATCCACGTCAGGGTTTGCCTGTGCCACCTCAATTATCCGTTCAAACGCGCCGGGCGCATAGCGCAAGTCATCATCGGCAATGAGGACCAACGGCGCTGTGGAATGGTTCAGCAGATTGTTGCGGTTGGCGCTGACACCGACACCATCAAAACGAAGCACCGCGATGTCGGGACGAGTCAACAAGGCAGAAGGGACAGGCAAATCGCCGTGAGCCTGCCATGACACAAGGTATTCCACGCCTTCCACACTGGGAAGATCCATGTCACGGACACGCTCTATGCCTGCCGCCTGATGGGTGGCTATGAGCACCTGAAGTTTTGTCCCGGCTGTCATGCTGATGCTGTCTTTGCTGATAGTGAAAATGAATGCCACAATCATCAAAGAGAATTGTGGCATTCACTATGAGGGTTTATATTCAGCGTATCATCACTTTTTCGGCTTTACCGTCAGGATAGCGGATTATGTTTATGCCTTTCTGAGGCTCAGTGAGCCTGCGCCCTGAGAGATCGAAGTATGTTGCCTCGCCGGTCACAGAAGAGTCTGCTGTTATGTCATCAACGCCGGTGTCAGTATCAAGGACACCGTTATATGTTCCGTAAAGGGGAACCATGGTGTCGGAGGTGTTCGGGGCCGAGAGTCTCAGCCACGCCTGATAATTGTTTTTGCGTTTGTTGGGGTTAAAGCTGACCGTGTATGCATTGGCCGATGTTGTGCGCACGCTGAAGCTCTCGCCGTCAGCGCCTACAATAGAGGCATGCACACCATCAAGAATTCCGTTTGTGGATGCGGAAACATTGGCGGACTGTGTCTCTCCGTAGCTGTTGAATGACAGTGACGAATGGCTTGCGCTGTAGGCATGCGGATTGATGGACATAACATCACCCTGACCGTTCTCCGCTTTAAGTTTGTAAGCGAAGCAATTGTATTTGCGCGGAGTTTTGTAGCTTCCGCCTTCGCCGGTAATAACACCGATGACCATGTAAGGACGTCCGTATGCATCACGATGTATTTTCAGACTCTCCGGCTCACCTGAGTCCACGCCCTGACACATATCATTGACAATGGTGCTTTTGAGAATGGCAGAGCGCTGGATATACTCTCCGGTGCGCCAGTTGATGATGTTGACAATCAACACTGCCTTGCCATCAGTAGGTTTGGGATTGCTGCCGTAACCATCTTTGCCGTCACCTTCGTAGGTATAGATGTAATCACCTGAAATAGTGAACCCCTGGTCTGACCATGTCTTGAAGCCTGAGTCAGCAGTGTTGAGGAAAGCACGGCTGGAGCCGGTGATCTTGCGGGCACCTTTCTGGACAAATACCTGCTTGATTATTTTTGCCGAACCCGGATTTGCCATAGCATCATCAAGGTCATAGACAGTAAAGTAGTCACCGTTGCTCTCGCGGCTGCGCACAACAAGCAGACGGTTATCATTGTCAACTGAGGGATATGGCATATAGTGACCGTGGTTTGTGGTGAGATAGCGCACTGAAGCGTCCTTGCGCAGATCAAGAGCTTTCCCGTCAGCCCAGGGGAATATGCATATTTTTGTAGGGTCTGTGCTGGATTGTGTCCCCACACCACCGGTCAGGATGTATACTTTGCCGTTATAGCGCGCTACTGCCATATTAGAGCCATGTCCGCCGAAACTGAGATACATATGTGTCTCCTTGGTGCTTGAAATGACGCGGCTCATGAACAGAAACGCATCAGACCAGGTGATTCCGGGAAATGCCGCCACAACTTTTTTGCCGGATGTGTTGGTCTTGTTACACTGATTTACGAGATAGACATCACCGGTCCAATCGTCGATATCCATGCTCTGTACAACAGTGTGCATGGGTATGCCTGTCACTGACTGAGTGCCGACGGTCCAGTTCTTGAGGCCACCGGCACCGCCGGTAGGTGTCTCGCGGCCAAAGAGAACGTTGCCGTTGGCATCTTTCTTGCCATAGAAGTCAACTGTGGTGCCATATTTTGACTCATAGTTGAATTTGCCGGTGCTGGCAGCGAAGTAACGCTGCCCTTTTGTCTCCCATGCGGGTTTCACCCATCCGAAGCACATCTCTGAATTGTCATAGTGGTTCCAGCGGCAGTCAACATCGGCAGTGGTTGTATGAGTATTATTGCCATAGAACACATAATTATATCCGCCTCCGCCTGTCGTTGTCTTGTTTCTGAATGTGTTGTGGTTGACATTCACACGGCAGTTGTTCGGTTGGTAGACTTTTTCATTTGAATCGCCTGAGAAGAAACGTATCAGACTCCACATGGAGTTCTGTCCGGTGCAACCGTCAAAAATATTGTTCTTGACATTGGCGGTGGCATACTGGTCGGCAACGGCAGATGCTCCGATATAGAACAGGTGCAGGCAGAACTGTCCGTTTGCAGCTCCTTTCCCGACGTTGGTGAATGTGTTGTGTGAGACATCGATGTCACCCTGTGTGTTATAGAGCGATACTGATGTGCCGCCGGCAACAAAACGGTTGTTGGTGACGGTTGTCCTGATGCCGGAGCCGGCTATCTGCACAAAATCAGGCTGGTTCTCTGCCTCGACGCCTTCAAAGAGATTGTGTGCCACCTCCACGTTGTGGTAGCGCTCAATGGCAGCCCATTTTGACGGATCCTGCTTGGCGGCATCCGTGTTCACCGGACGCCATGCCTCGCCAAGACATAGCAGCGCTGTGTTTGTGCCGGCGGTGAGGGTTGTGCCCGCACATTTATTGTATATATACCTGAAGCCTTCAAGACATGTGCTTCCGCGTCCGGCCGTTTCATTGCGCACGCATCCTGCCTTGGTGAAACAGAAGCCGTTGATGGTGCATCCGGAAGCCTCGACGGTGATAGTGCCTGTGATGTTGGTCTCTGCCGATGTCCGTTTGCCGGACCAGGCATCGCACCATGCATTGGCGCCTATCAGCTCAACGTTTTTTACCCGTACAGGGAATGAGCCGATGGCTGAATTCGGGCTGAAGTATATCTGCGAGTTCTCTTCAAGGACACCCAACGCGCTCCAGATGCCAGAGAATGCGTTGATGCCGACGGTAAACTCCATATTGCGGTAGGTGACTACTGTTCCTGCGGCGGCATTTGCCTCGGGCCCTACAAAGTAGGCTTTGGCGTCCGTGCGCTCAGCGATAAGTACAGACGCAGCCGCTGTCAGGACAAGACCGATTTTTAAGGTAGATAAATTCATGGCCGTTTTGTGACGATTATTTTACTTTATAATGTAATAGGATTTATTTTTCCGGGTTATTCGATTCACAAAGTTAGTGTTTTTTAGCCGAAAAAACAAAAATGCGTTCAATGTCAGGTGAAATTATACATGATGCAACAGCAATATATTGTTTGATTACACCGTTTCTTAACTTAAAAACTGACTTCTATGCGACATTCCTTTGCTGTTTTCCTATGCATGGCATCCATATGCCTGACGCACGCCAACAATATTGACCGTCAGCTTGAAAAAGCCGATAGCCTCATTGAGACCGATCCACAGACCGCGCTGACACTTTGCCGCGGATTGTCCGGGAAAGAACTTTCCGCACGCCAGAAAGGCATTCTGTATCATGTGGAGGGGAATGCCTTGTTTGCCCAGGGTGACAATGCCGAGGCTAAATCAGCTTTCAAGAAAAGCATTGAAGCCACCCGGGCTGCCGGGGATTCGGCGACGTGGGCAAGCGCGTTGTCGGATCTTGGCGTGTGTTATCGCGTTACAGACCGTCCTGATTCGGCGCTGATGATGTACAACAAGGCATTGGAAATTCTTGAGAAACTGGATGCTGATGCCGAGAAAGCATCGCTTCTGACATCAATAGCCGTTCTGTATGCCAATCAGGGACGATTTGCGGAATCAATAAAGTATGGGCGCCGGGCATTTGAGACAGCCAAGAAAAGCGGTGACATGGAGTGCCTGATGTATGCCGGGCAGACATTGGGAATAGTGTTGTACCTCAGCGGTGACAAGGACGGAGGTCTTTCTATTGAACGTGAGATGGTTGCAATAGCCGAACGTCAGGGCATGCCAAGATATATGCTGAAGACATATGCTTCAATAATAGATATGCACTATAAGGACGGACACCGTGATTCCGTTGAGCATTATATGGCTCTTGGCAGGAGCATTCTGCCGCAAGTGCCTGAGGCGTCAGTGGAGGCACTGGGATTCATGGAGGAAAGTTATGTTGTGCTGACCGCTTACGGACAGTATCAGGAAAGCCTTGACCTCCAGAAAAAGATTCTATCCATGCGTGGCGCAGGGACATTCATGCCATTCAACAAGCTATATCAGCGCATGGCCCGCAATTACAAGGGGCTGGGAGATATAGAACGGATGGGAGAGGCTTATGAGCGTGCCATAGCCTTGACTGACAGTCTGCATGGCCTCGAAGTTGACCGTCAGCTAAGCGAATTTGATGTGAAATATGACACTGCGCGCCGAGAACTTCAGATAGCCACGCTCGAGATTCAGAAAGAACGTCAGCTGCTGTGGACAATCATCACCGTCATTATCTCCATCTTCATGATTACCGGTATAATTGTATGGATGCATTTGCGACGCAGAAATATGCGGCGCAGAATGGAACTGGAAGCCGCCAGACAGCAACTGGAGGCTGTTGACCATGAGCGTGCCCGTTTTGCCGCCGAGCTGCATGACGGTGTATGCAGCGATCTTACGGGCATAGCGCTGCTGATACAGACCGGAAGAGTTCCACAGACAGAGATCGTTGACACAATTGACAATGTGCGCAAGGAAGTGCGGTCAATATCGCACAGCCTCATGCCGCCGCGTTTCGAAGGGCTGACCTTTGAGCAGCTTCTGGAAGGTCTGACACGTGATTATCCTCAGAAAATCACAATAGACTGTGCGGAGTCAGCCGATATGGACTCTACAGTGGCATTCCAGCCTTACCGCATTGTGCAGGAATGGCTGAGCAATGTAAACCGGCATTCAGAGGCAACAGAGTTACATATAGCGCTCTCAGGAAATTCACTTGTGCTGACAGACAATGGCGCCCCCTACACGTCCGGATACGATGGAATAGGTACGGAAACCATGAAGCGCCGGAGCATGTCTATTGGTGCTGAAATGGAATTTGAACGAAATACAGACAAAAATGTTCTGAGCATCAGATTTGAACAGAAATAAATCACATTTATCACGGAAAACCGTGAGTGAGATGTCATAACATTTCATTTACTTTGCGGAGGAAAACCAATGCATATATCACCTCCGCCTATGGGAAACTGCCCACTGAATATACTTATAGTTGATGACCACGACATTGTTGTCAGGGGCATCGCAATGATTGTGAACGACGCGCTGTCAGGCTATCAGCTCAATATAGACACAGCCACGCGAGGCTGCAAGGCCCTTGAACTGATGTCATTGAAGCATTATGACCTGTGTTTTCTTGATATAGAGATGCCTGACATTGACGGCTTGGGGATGTTGAAAGTGATCCGTTCGGAGCACCCGGAGATAAAGGTTATTGTCAATACAATCCATGAGGAATTGTGGTATGTCAAGGACTATGTGCGTCAGGGCGTTGAGGGAATATTGTTCAAGTCAGTCAATGCAGATGAGATCAAAACGGCCGTGCGCTCGGTGCTTATACACGATGACAGGTATTTCTGCGCCCGTGCCCGTGCGTTGCTCAAGATAATCAACGGCTACAATCCCCCTACCCCGAAAGAACTTGAAGTGTTGCAGCATCTTTCCTCAGGAAAGTCCACCGATGACATTGCACGTTTCATGGGACTGAGCGTGCACACCGTTGAGTCTCACCGGCGACATTTGCTTGACAAACTCGGTGCCCGCAATGTGGCTGAACTGATCATGAACGCTGTGAGCGAAGGTCTCCTCAATGTCAAAAAATAACACTAACCTATACAGATCATGAAACGCCTTTTTACATCAATAGTATCCTGCATGCTGCTTGCATCAGGAGCACCAATCCATGCAAAGACCATTATTCAGAAGAAATAC
>JAUNPQ010000111.1 GCA_030536615.1 Bacteroidales bacterium
CAAAATAAAGGGACGTTGAGCCGTATATTGTCTCAGCCGATTCACCGGGATTATTTGATTAATGCAAAGTTTGTGGCGGCTCTGACTGTAATCGGCATCATGTTGTTCATGCTGGGATTTCTGGTCATGGGATTCGGGCTGATTGCGATCGGAATCCCGCCTACGGCAGAAGAGTTTATGCGTGTTATCTTCTTTCTGGTCGTAAGTCTTTTTTATGTGGCATTCTGGTTGAACTTGTCGATATTCTTTTCGATCCGTTTTAAACAGGCGGCAACATCGGCATTGGCTTGTGTGGCGATTTGGTTGTTTTTCAGCGTTTTTTATAATATGATTATCAACCTTGTCGGAAAGGCATTGAGTCCTTCGGCTTGGGCTTCTGACTATCAGGTGATCGCTTACCAACGGTTTATGCTGAATTTACTGCGTTTTGCACCGAGTGAGTTGTTTAATGAAGCGACGATGACATTGCTGATGCCTTCCGTGCGGAGTCTGGGACCGTTGACAATGGAGCAGGTGCATGGTGCGATTCCAAGTCCGTTGCCTTTAGGCCAGAGTCTTTTGGTTGTTTGGCCGCAACTGACTGGATTGATTGCTGCGACAGTTGTATGTTTTGCATTGTCGTATGTCTCTTTTATGAGGAAAGAAGTACGGTCAAGGTGAATAATATGCTAATAAATCAATGTGTCAATCAGTAGGAGTTTTCCATCTATTGGCACGTTGATTTATTGGCATATTGGCACTTTATTTATCATTCTGTTAATTTGAAACGCAAGCGTAGCCGGCCGTCGGTATAATCGTATGTCAACATTTTGAAATGTCCGATTTCAGAAGTGTTATTGACATGCGCTCCGATACACGCGCAAACGTCATAATCTCCGATGCGGACAATACGCAGTGTGTTGCTTGCGTCTTCCGGCAACTTGCTAAGATCGACGATCTCCTTGGCTTCCGCTTTCGGTACAAATTCGATTGTAACAGGCAAATGCCGGTCGATCACCTCATTTACCCGGCGTTCCACCTCTGCCATTATTTCGGCTGTCGGTTCTTCCGGCAACTCGTAGTCACATTTACTCTTTTTCCTTTCTATATGTGCATTCTTCGAACGCGGGCAACCGAACATACGGACCATCGTCTGATTCAAGATATGTTCTGCCGTATGCATAGGAGGATATTCGGCTTTGTTGTGCTCGTTTAATTGGATTTCCTGTTCCATATTAATTATTCTGGTTGATTAAATTTACTACTACTTTTACCATAATGTCTTTTTCATTCGTACGACTTTCAGCAATCATTAGAGTGAGGGCTACTAATGTATTATCAGCGATCCGTTTTTCTCCATTCGTATGATAGAGAAGACCGTTTTTTTCCATAAACCAGAGGAATAGCATAGCTGCAATTCGTTTATTACCATCGCTGAAAGAATGATTCTTTGTTACCAGATAAAGTAGCATAGCTGCCTTCTCTTCAATACTGGGATAAAGTTCTACACCATCGAATGTCTGGTAAATGGTTGAAATCGAACTTTTGAATGACTGATCTTTTTCATGTGCAAACAGTTCGCTTTCCCCGAATTTACCTTTTAGGCTTCGAATAGCTTCCATTGCATTTTCATAGGTGGCATGAAATCTATCTCCTTTTGTCGTCTCTTCGATTGTGAGTTGCTGATAATCGTATTTGTCTAAAGTGTCAAGGGCATAGACATAATCGGTTACAACAGCCAATAGGCCTTTAGACTGTTCGGATGTTAGTTGTTCCTGGTTTTTGAGTGTATTGCCGAGGATACGGACGATGTCTTTCAACTCTTGATAATGTTCTAATTGTATCTTTTGGTTGATGGCATATCCTTTAATAAGATAGTCTTTTAGTATTTTGTTGGCCCAGATACGGAATTGGGTGCCGCGCTTGGATTTTACCCGATAGCCT
>JAUNPQ010000112.1 GCA_030536615.1 Bacteroidales bacterium
ATGAAGCAGCTCTAAAATTTTGCCTTCTAGAATTTCCTCCGGAGATTGATGGGCAACTATATTGGCTTTATCCTTTATGCCGATTTCTTCAAGAAATTCGGTGACTTTTGAGTCAATAATGACATTATTAGGCAAAATTCTGTCGGTCAAGTGAATACCTTCAAGGGTTTTGCAGCGACTAAGCGCTACATACACTTGACCGGCAGCAAAGGCTTTAGATGCATCGATAACTACTTCTTCAAAGGTCAATCCCTGAGACTTGTGGATGGTTACACACTCAAGTTTCGGATTTAGGATTCATGCGGTCTGCGCATAGGCTTTAAGGGCGGCGAGGCGCTTGTCGTTTTCGATAATCTGCAGAACCAAATCGTCCTCGTCAGCCCCAGTCAGTTCGGCCACAATTGCGACGACCTCGAGTATTATCACCCATATCTTTTCCACCACCGTCAGCTCGTGGACTCCGGCGTACACATCGCCGAAAAGACCTCCAATGGTCTCGTAGTCCAGACTTCGTTTTATAGAAGAGAGCAGATTGTAGCGTATCATGACCAGCGAGACATGCGCGATTTGGGATGAAAAATCCCTTGCGGAGCATCCCGACAGGTCAAGAAGTCGCTTGGCGTCTGAAAAGAAAACCTCTATGGACCAGCGCATTGAATAAATTTCGTAGGCCCGCATGAAGTCAAGGTCCAGATTTGTCGTAAGCAGAATCTTCCATCCCTCACGCCTGCCCCTGCGACAGAAGAACAGTCTTACGTTGCGGTCTCCGAGCATGGCGTCAACACAGGCGTAATGGCATCTGTAACGTCTGCTGTACCTGACCTTTTTCTTGCGTGTCAGCTTTTCCACCAGCTGTTTTGCATTGGCCTCCCCATATTCGGTTGTCTTATACTTTGTATTTGACATTTTCGCCATTCCGAGCAGGTGGAACTTCTTTTTGCAATGGCATACGAAGTCTATGAGCCCGGTGTTTGTGAACCAGCTGTCAACCAGCAGATAATCGAACGGGACCTTTGACTTGATGGCTCTTTTCACCATTTCCATGAGCTTGGCCCCCTTGCCCATGAAGTATTCCCCCTTGCGCATGGCGATATGCGAGTTCTCATCGCGTTCGCGTTGATACCGCCTGCTCCGCTGGGATGCCGTGAGACCCTGCTCCTTGCCTTCAATCTTTCCCTTCTCGCCATGTAAGGAGGCATCAATCATAAACTGTGTTTTCCCGTCGCTCCAGCACAGCATAAGCGCCTTATAACCAAGTATGCATTTCTGATGGACATGCGAGAATATCTTCCCGATGGATTCCATCCGGATTCCGGTCTTCGGCAGATCGGAATCATCCGCAATCAGGACTGTCGGCAAATGGCTCTTCCTGTAATCACTCCTGATGACAATTTTCTGAATCAGTCTGACAGCTGTTCGGCAGACGATATTGCGCCAGTCGATGTTGTCCTTGGCCATGAAAGAGTAGAACACATCTTTCTTGCCTCCGAACATTCTGCTGAGAACTGACTCAGGATAATGGGAAAATCCTTTTACGGCAAAGAACGGCAAAAGGATGAGCAACTGGAAAATCTGAAGATTTGTCAGCTGGCAGTTGTCCCGCTTGACTCCACCGAGCGATTTGTTGTCCACAGACATTGACTCAACGGCCTTGGTGAAGGCTTCCATGACTGACGCACGACGTTTTTCCGAGAAAAAATTGCGGATTTCTGAAGGAATTTTTGTAAATTTGCCCATAGCTTTGAGTTTAGTGTTTAAAAGTTTGCTCACTTCTAAATTACTAAATTTCCGCGACATACGGAAATTCTCAAAGCTTTTTTTGTGTCTAAATCCAAGCTCTCATCCTAAATCCGAAACTTGAGTCATATAACCACAATATCCCCCCACCAAACACAAAAACACTCCGCATCTCTATCA
>JAUNPQ010000004.1:0-29907 GCA_030536615.1 Bacteroidales bacterium
CTTGAGATGAGCTATGAGACAGGTGACACAACAGCCGCCGACACTCTCAATATTGCTCTTGCCGATGAGTTTGGCAGTTGGTATGGCAAAGGGTCCGGCGTATTGTTCCAGTTGACAGACACAATCATCCCGCGCCGACCGGTGAATGTTGCAAGTCCGGTGCGACTCAGACATATAATGCGCACAGACACTGTTCCGGAAATACAACAGATAGGGCTAACATATATCGGACACAGTACAAATTCTGCAAACCCATTGAGAAGCAATGAAATGTGACAGCCTGATATTTGACATGGACGGCACCCTCTGGGATGCCGTGGATTCATATGTCACCATATGGAACCGCACCCTTGCGGAGGTTGGCGTCAACACCGTGCCGGTTACCCGCGCCAGACTTATGAAAACAATGGGACTGCCGTTGGAGAGTATACTTTCCGAACTTATCCCTGATCTGGCTGATAAGGAAAGATTTCTGGAGATTCTTGACCGCAATGAACATGTGATGATGCCTGAACTTGGCGGAAGGCTTTATGACAGAGTTCATGAAACATTGCAGGCTCTGAGCGCGCGTATGCCACTGTTTATGGTCAGCAACTGCGGAACCTATGGTCTTGATAATTTTCTTGACTCAAATGATCTACGGAAATATTTCAAGGATGCACTTTCACATGGGCAGACAGGGCTGTCAAAGGCTGACAACATCCGGCTGATTGTCAGCCGGAACGCGCTGAAGAAACCTTTTTATGTGGGAGACACCGAGTCAGACAGCCGCGCGGCACATGAAGCCGGGACTGGCATGATCTGGGCGGCCTACGGATTCGGCAAAGTCACAGATGCCGATTACACCATACACTCAATCGGAGAATTGTGCCGGTTGCCGTGTGTCGCACAATTGTAGCCGTACATTGTTATATATGAAATGTATATAATGAAAATGAAATGAAATCCCTGCCCTTACAACTACTTGACAACGATGCCCTGTCATTCAGACTTGAACGGATATTCCGTCTGATGAAGTCCGAAGGGATGAACTCAATGCTTGTCAGCGACAACATCAACAAATTCTACCTTACAGGACGTATTTTTGACGGTTATATCTATCTGTCACGTCCTGATGCGTCTATCCGCTATTTTGTACGCCGTCCCACCGAGCTTACAGGTCAGGACGTATATATAATCCGCAAAGTGGAGGATATTCCCGGAATATTTGAGAGGGGTGGTATCGCGCTGACACTTCCGATGGGCCTGGAGACAACTCAGAGTTCATGGGCTTCTGTAACACGTACGGCAGGTGCATTCGGTCTTGAGGAATTTGGCAATGCCGATGCGGTGCTGATGCAGGCCCGTGCGGTAAAAGCGCCTGATGAGATCCGCCTTATCCGTGCATGTGGCGAAAAGCATGACCGCGTTTACCGGCGCATCCCTCATCTCTTTCAGGACGGCATGACTGATATAGAGCTGCAGGTTGAGATAGAACGCCTGACGCGTCTTGAAGGGGGTATAGGAATAATGCGTGTGAATGGCGATGACATGGAGATAAATATGGGCAGCGTCCTGACAGGCCGCAATGCGGATACACCCTCGCCATATGATTTTGCGCTTGGCGGAGCCGGAACTTCTCCGGCACTTCCCGTAGGCGCCGATGGTTCGGTGATAAAACCAGGGTGCACCGTCATGGTTGATACCAACGGTGATTTCAACGGGTATATGACTGACATGACGCGTACATTCACTCTTGGCTCCATCCCTGCCGAGGCCGTACGCGCCCATGAAGTTTCAATAGATATCTGCCGACGGCTGGAAAAAGAGGGGCGTGCCGGTGTTGCATGCGCCACGCTTTATGACATGGCCATGCAGATGGCCGCGGATGCCGGGCTGGCAAACCGATTTATGGGGCATACGCGTCAGGCCGGATTCATAGGGCATGGGGTAGGGATAACCATAAATGAGTTGCCCGTTCTCTCCCCGCGGTCTAAAAGCATTCTTGAAGAGAACAATATAATAGCCATAGAACCGAAATTCGTATTTGAGCATACCGGAGCAGTAGGCATAGAGAACACCTACCGTGTCACAGCCACCGGTCTTGAATGCCTCACTGTTACGGACGAGAGCCTTGTGTCTCTTGGAATTTGATAAAACACATCGATGACCTCATTACCACAACTTCTTGAGAATCCGATTTTTGCCAAAGTTGGCGCAGTGGCTGACCGCATGGGCCGCGAAGCCTATGTTGTTGGCGGATATGTGCGCGATCTCTTTCTACAGCGTCATTCCAAGGACATTGACTTTGTAACCGTGGGATCAGGCATAGAACTGGCCCAGGCAGTGGGCCGCTCGCTGGGACGTGGCACTCATGTGAATGTTTTCCGCAGCTATGGCACCGCGCAGGTCAAAAGGCATGACCTTGAACTTGAATTTGTGGGGGCCCGCAAAGAGTCGTACCATCGCGATTCAAGAAATCCGATTGTGGAGGACGGTACGCTTGCCGATGATATAGCACGCCGCGACTTCACCATAAACGCCATGGCAATGTGTGTGAACTCGGCACGCTTCGGCGAGCTGATTGACAACTACGGCGGCATCCGCGATCTCAATGACCGCATAATCCGCACTCCTCTGGATCCGGACATCACTTTCTCCGATGACCCTTTGAGGATGATGCGTGCCATACGTTTTGCCACACAGCTCCAGTTTGAAATACATCAGGACACTCTCAATGCCATAAAAAGGAATGTGGAGCGTATAAAAATAATTGTACGTGAGCGCATAAAGGACGAGCTGATGAAAATCATGGCCTCGTCCAAACCTTCAGTGGGATGGATTCTTCTTTTTGAGACAGGACTTCTCAAGCACATACTTCCCGAGCTGCAGGCTATGCATGGCGTTGAGGTTGTCAACGGTCGCGCGCATAAGGACAATTTCTGGCATACCATGAAGGTGCTTGACAATGTCGCTGCCGCTACCGATGATGTATGGACACGCTGGGCAGCGCTGCTTCATGACATCGCCAAGCCCGTCACAAAGCGTTGGGACAAGCAGAACGGATGGACATTCCACAACCATAATTTCATAGGTGCCAAGATGGTACCACGCATATTCAGCCGTCTGACACTGCCCACCGGTATGGAGATGCGCCGCGTGCAGAAGCTTGTGGAACTGCACATGCGTCCTATTGCTCTGGTTGAGGATGAGGTGACTGATTCAGCCGTGCGCCGCCTGATAAACTATGCCGAAGACCAGCTTGAACCTTTGATGATTCTGGCACGCGCCGACATAACTTCCAAAAACGAGGAGAAAAAACAGCGTTTTCTGGACAATTTTGACCTTGTGGAGGAGAAATTCGCGGCAATAAACGCTCTTGATGCCGATCGTGCGTTCCGTCCGGCTATCAACGGCAATGACATCATGGAACTTCTCGGTTTGCCGCAGGGCAAGGAAGTTGGATATTATCTTACAAATCTCACGCGCGTGAGCAAAGACTGTGAGATTGGTCCCACACGTCAGGATGCCATTGATTATGTGCTTGCTCTTGCCCGCGAGCGTATGGGCAGTCTGCCGCAGAACAGCGCAGAGAAATGATATGGTTCCGGTTGTTTTTTTAACAGTCTTTTAAGAGAGCGCTGTGAACAGACGGTGGCAACCGTTCTGCAACAGGTCCAGAACGCGCTCAAACCCTTCAGCG
Source organism: Bacteroidales bacterium (assembly GCA_030536615.1). Lineage (GTDB taxonomy): Bacteria > Bacteroidota > Bacteroidia > Bacteroidales > Muribaculaceae > CAG-873. The sequence goes on from JAUNPQ010000004.1 coordinate 3,683, forward strand.
CCTTCGTAGTACGGATCCGGAATATGGTCATATCCCATTCCCGGATCGAGGAATGTTGACATGGGTATAACTTTTTCCATGTCCTCGACCATCGGAGCCAGAGCCTTGAGATTGCGCACATTGGCATCGTCCATGCCGATTATGAGGTCAAAACGGTTGAAATCAGACGGGCGCACCTGACGGCATATGTGGGTCAGGTCATAGCCGCGTCGCACAGCATGCACGCGCATGCGCCGGTCAGGCAGATCACCTACATGATATCCTCCCGTGCCGGCCGAGTCAATTTCCCAGCGCTGTTGCGCGTCATTAGCAATGACTTCCTGCCGCATAATCTCCTCGGCTGCCGGAGACCGGCATATATTACCGAGGCAAACGAAAAGTATTTTGATTTTCTCTTTGTTTTTCAGAGATGACAAAATGGGAATGCTATGGAATGTATCAATCATAATGGCAGTTATTTATGGTTTGTGATCCATGTGGATATACGGTCTATGATTTCGCGGTCTGTATCTGATGAGAATTTGCGTGCAAAGATCGCGCCGCTTTCTGTCAGAGTCTCAAAATCACGGTTTCTCCATGTGTGAGGGCTGCCCGGAGTGTCAGAATGTTCCCAGTCTATAAGACGTGTTCCGGCAGTAAGGCCATTGGTAGGACGGTGGAGCGTGTCTTTGTATGGCGAAGCCATGAACAGAGTCTGTTTATAGATTTCATCAGCACAGCTTACGCCTTTGAATCTGCGGAGTATCAGACTTTTATGCTCAACCAGATAGCGTGCAAAGTCAGGTGTCACAGACACCCAATTGGCGCCTTTGTATAGTTTAATGCCATTCCAGTTACGGTGTATGCCCAATGCTTTCTGTACCAATAAGCCTCCGTGCCGCAAGCTTCCATACAAAATTCGTGCCAGCGGTGATGGGGGTCTCAGATGATTGGTAAAGGGTACGTAACGGATTGTCTTGCTGCGCAGATTTCTGAGATTATCTTTGTCAGTACTGAAGTCAATGAAGTTTGTGCCTTGTGACGCCGCCTTGAAAAAACGGTGCATCTCCTCCGGATTTTTCAGTGGGAGGTCCTGCCCCGACAGAAGATGCAGGTATGAGAATTGGATTCCAGATCTTAATGCGTGCTCAAAGACAATTAGCTCGGCTTCCACGCCTGACAGACCTCCCCAGCTGACTTTCACGGATTCGTTTTCCGGAATCACTGTCACCGGGCTGAATCTTGTCTTGAGACCGTTGAATAAGATTCTCTTTGCTTTGCGGTCTATGTGTATGAAAACGTGATTGTCCGGATGGTCAATGAGCCTGAGCAGTGTATTCAGACAATAGGGGTCTGTGTGGGCAAGTATGCAGAAAGCGTGTTTTGGCATGCGGTGTGGAGGAGGGTTATATGCCCATCATGTCGCGGAATATATCAAGTGCCGTGGAGATCTGCTTGTCATCGGCCGTGCAGTCTATGCACGGGTGTCCCACTTTTTCAAGGAGGGTGAAATTGATATGCGCGGCATCGTGGTTTTTCTTGTCCTGAGCCATGAATGAGAGCAACGCCGGATAATCATCGCAGGTGAAATGGAATGTGCCATAGTTGCGGCGTACAAATGCGGCGAGAGCATGCACGGTGTCTGACGGAAAATCCTTGATCATATGTGAGAGGATTGTTTCCACAACCATACCCCATGCCACGGCATAGCCGTGCGGGACAGGATTGAGTTGTTTCAGAGCCATTGCCTCAAAGGCGTGTCCGGCGGTGTGACCGAAATTCAGAGCTTTTCGTAGACCGGCCTCATGAGGATCAGCGTCCACAATCTTTTTCTTGATATTGACGCTGTGCTCCAGAAGACGCAGCAGTGTTGAATTGTCCGCATCCTGACTGTCATCAAGTTCATGGGTGATGACCTTGGTGAATTCTTTATTGCTTGTCAGCAAAGCATGTTTCACCAGTTCGGCATATCCGGACATCATCTCGGAGTGTGTCAGCGTATTGAAAAAGGCAGTTGATATTATCACGGCATCGGCCTCGCTGAAAACGCCTATCTGGTTTTTGAAGCCCTCGAAGTTCACTCCTGTCTTGCCGCCTGTGGCCGCATCCACAGCGCCCAACAGTGTTGTCGGAACATTTATGAAATGTATGCCTCGTTTGTATGTTGCCGCGGCAAAGCCGCCTAAATCAGTCACTACACCGCCGCCTACGTTTATGAGCAGGTCGTGGCGGCTTGCACGGGCAGCCGTCAGCGCTTTCCATACAATGGCGGCACTCTCAAGCCCTTTGTTGACATCACCTGAGGGTATGGTGATGAGTGTGGCTCCTTTTACGGCCTCGCTTTCGCTCTGAAGCAGCGGGAGCACAAAATGTGATGTGTTGGTGTCCACAAGTACAAAAGTCCGTGCGGGATTTATTCTGTCGGCCAGACGGTCTATCTCCTCGGTGACGTGCTGTGTGAAAATAAGTTGTTGTTCCATGTGATATAAAAATACTATTTATATCTCATAATTCATATTCGGCCAAAATGGTTCAGACATTGCAGCAATTCAGGGAACAGGCTGTCACATTCAGGCATGGAGCTGAACACGATGGATGCACCGGCTTCGTCAAGGGCCGCAAGTGGTATCGGGCCGGTGGCTACAGCTATGGTGAACACGCCGGCTCTGGCCGCGCTTTCCACCCCGAGTGGGGCATTTTCAAGGGCAAAGGCCTCGCGCGGACCGGTCTGGGCCATCTGCATCGCTTTCAGGTATGGCTCTGGATGTGGTTTGCCGTGTGTGACATTGTGCGATGTTACTCTCAGCTCAGGCGTGAATGCTCCCGGAAAATCATTGTCAAGCCTGTTAATGAGCGTTGATTGTCCGGAACCGGTGACGAGCACCGGACGTATGCCGGATGATACTATTGACTGTATAAGATGCTGTGCCCCCGGCATGGGCGATGGAGCCGGCAACTGAGTGAAATATTCTGTCTTGCGATGGTAGAGGGCGGTTGTCTCTTCGTCGGACGGAACTGTCCCGAACGCACGTTCAAAGAGCAGGCGTATTGTCGCCGCACCGGTCATGCCCTCATACATGTAGAATTCATCTTCATGGCAGTCTATTCCAAGCTCGGTTATGAGTCTATACCAGGCCTTGGCATGACGTGACATGGAATCATACAGAGTGCCGTCCATGTCACAGAGTGCGGCGTGGATGTCGAAACGGTCATAGCCGTGGCCGTGTGCGAATTCGTCAACAGAGCGCTGTATGTCACGTGGATGTGTATATATCATTTTTTGCGTTTGTCCTTCTTTTTCTTTTTTTGTTGCTGTGCCTGTTCGGATGCAGGCTCAGGTGCCTCTATCAGTCCCTCGCGGATAAACATCAGTGAATCGCTGTGTGACAACGTGTCGGCGGCGGGCAGTGCGGTACCTGCCCCGGCGTTGATCTCTTTCCTGATTCTGGCAAAGCGTGCATCGTCTATGTTGCGTCTGAACACACTCTCAATCTCTTTGACAAGGTTGACGCGCGTGTTGTCCACAAGTGTCACATTGCGCGGGGTCTTGTCATCGAACTTGGCGCCTCCCAGCCGTATCTTGTATTTGTCAGGTGTTCCCTCAATGTTTATGCCGAATTTGAACGGGATGGGGGACTTGAGCACGGCAATGTGGTATTTGAAGTTGAGATTGAAGTCATTTGTGCCCTGTATGCCAAGCCGGTAGCGGTCAATGTTGAAGATGAACGGATACATCTCCATGACATTGTCACGGACAAGCATCTGCACGGCCATATGATCTATGATGTTCTTCTTCTTGTCTTTGAAAAACAGCCATTTGGACAACATCTTGAAGGTGTCCGGATCCAGAAGCACCAGCGAGTCACCGTTGAGAGACACGGCGGCATCGAGTGTGGGGAGTCTGAAGTCCATCTGCGGAGTGAGGTCAGCGGTTGCCGCTATGTCGGCATTGATTATTCCGCCGAAATTGCGCAGCATGGGCATCAGCGAGTCTATTGCGGGTACAAGCCGCAGGAAACGGTGTATGTTGAAACGGTCCACTTTCAGACCGAATCCGAATTTAAGATCGCCCGGTGTACGTCCCATGTAGAGTGCCGAGAGGTTGACGGCTCCCACATCGCTTGAGGCGTTCAGGTCCTGAATGTTGACGGCCCCGTTATAGGCCAGCAACGTGCCTGTGAAGTTGTGCAGCAAAAGATCCGAATATAGGATATTGTCGGCCTCCAGACCTATTTCCGCATCAATGTTCCGCGGTATCAGCAGCGGCTTGCTTTCACCTTTGTCAAGGACACGGCTTGCAGCCACAGCCTGTTCCATAGCCTCCTCATTGTCTGTGTCACCATAGCTGATGGTCTGTTTCAGGGAGTCGGACGCCGACTGGTATGCCGCGCCGGCAAAAGTTGCTTCGGCAAGTTGGTTGACATCAATGGTGTCTGACGTCATGTTGAGCCTTATGCGTATGGGTGAGCGGCTGTTGACAGATGTCAATGCCCGGCGCACGTTGGTGATCTTGCCGTAGATGTTGAAGTCGGAACGGCCGGTGCGGTAGCGCAGTGCATTCAAGTTTATGGAATCGTTGTTGAATGACAGATCAAGATTGCTTATGCGGTTGCGTACGGGGAAATACGGGGTGAACAGCCGTGCCCGTTTTGATTTCACACTGCCGGTGACGCGCCAGCCCAGTAGAATTTTCTTGATGGAATTATCAGTATACCATTCAAAGACTTCCGATGAGTCAGGGGTTTCTTCCAGACGTGAACGTTTACGTCTGGGATGCTTCAGGGCGTGGATACGCATGGCATCGGCTATGAGCGAGTCAGGCGTAAGGTGCGGATGGACAGTACGGAGCGAGTCATAGATGGCGGACACTTGTTTTGCCCGACGGCCCTGAGGCTCGCGCCATGCGGTGACATGCGTGGCGGCATTGCGCAATGAGAAACGTGTGGCCCGGTCACCGGCCATCATGCGTCCTATGGTCATTGTCGCCGAGAACTCCGGCTTTGACATGTCATTGCCGTGTGTGCCTATGCTGGCTGTACCTGTTGCATCTGAAATGCGCACGCGTGCGGAATCTGTAAGTGACAGCAGATTGAAATAGCCTACTCTTACAGCACCGCCCATAGGTATTATGACTTTCTCTCCGCGCCTGTGGCGATGATTCTGTGCTCCAAGTCCTATAGAGAAATCGCGGATGTGCATGTCAAGCACATTGTGGAATATGGCAGCTGAGTCAACTGTCAGTTTTGTGGAGAGCAATTGTTGTTTATGCCCGAGGCTGTCAACTGTGACCTGGCGTTGGGTGCCGAAGTCAAAGACTGCCCTGTGTGCGGAAATCATGGTTATGGTGTCCGGAGCTACCCAATAAAGGTCATTGAGATCTATTGTGCCGTCTATTTTCAGTTGCTGGAAAGTGTGTAGCGTGAACATTGAGGCTTTCCCGCTGATGTGGGTGTTGGCGTGGATGCGTCCCCGGATATAACCGGGTATCAGGTTCAGGACTGACTTTGGAAGCATTGTCAGATTGCAGTGTCCTTCTATACGGCCTTCAAACATCGGGTCAGTGATGAGATTGCGCACCGACCCCTCAATGGAAAGATCTGTGGCTTTCCCACGTGCCACGAATCGGTTTAGGTCAATGCGCACGTCATCAAGATAGTCACCGGGTACGGTGATACGCACCTTCATGGCTATTTTGTCAAGATTCAGGCCCCGCCATTTCAGTGATGCGTCAGGGATATCTATATCAGCCGTGAAATGTGGCAGGAGGGACGATGCGGCCTTGAACGGTTCTGTAAGATGAATTTTTGCTGAAACGGTGGCATCAGTGACAATATCATCAGGGACGTTCAGATCCGACGGGAGAATTTTTATGATCCGGTCAATCTCTACCGGGTTGAGAGTTAGGTCAAGGGCATCTGCTTCAAGGCCATCTGTGAAGTCGACCTTGGCCGATATGATGCCTGACACCGGGCCGGCCATGAAGGAAAAATTGTCCACGCCAAGGGCATAGGGACGTTTCTGATCCCATGTGAAGTCTCCGTTAAGCCCGAAGCGGAGGTCTGTGGCCGAGAGGTACTCCATCAGCACCGGCGAGTCTATCAGTCCGTTGAAACGCAGTTTGTAGAGTGGAGCGGCATTGCCGTCAATGGCAATGTCCTGAAATCCCACCTCCATCTCAGTTGCCGTCACACGGTCAAAATATCTTATGGGGCGCGGATTCGTTATGGCAAACCGTTTTATTTTTACAGTCGGAAGTCCGGCGATGTCAAAAGGCTCTTTTTCTTCTTTTGTCTCCGAGACAGGGAATATGTTGAAGTTGTTGGTGCTTTCGTCAATAATCACGGCATTTATACCGGGCCCGTCTATAGTCAGGTCGCTGAACTCGAACCGGCCTGCGGCCAGAGAGGCAACATTGATGCCCCCGCTGAAACGGTCTATGTGAAAGAGTGTGTCGGCATAGTCAGGCAACTGGCGCCGCACGCTGTCAGGAAGCTGTGCGACAACGGTTGAGGTTATGGTGACACTGTCAACCTCTATGTTGAAGAACGGATATGTTTTCCGCAACCCTATGGTTACCCGTGATATGTCAACCCGACAGTTCCGGAGCGATGTTTCTGCAACGTGCGTAACTATTGGGGTGAGTCTTTCAGGAGTGAGCAGACTGAGGGCAATGACGACCAATCCCGCACAGTAGAGCACTGCGGCCATGATGAAAAGGGCCAACCCTTTAATGAGCCGCCTCCACCGGCGTCTGCGTCCGGCCGGTGTGCTATTGCCGGGGATTGTGTTTACAGGTTCAGACATCATCTTCGGGTTTACGGACTGTGATATGGAAACAGCCGGTGGAACGTTCATATTTAACATAACAGCGGTTCTCGGCGCGCATTGCGTACAGAACTTCTGCCAGCAGGTTCTTAAGGTCCTCCTGAGTGCGGTAGATGCCACCCATGCGGTTGAGCATGAAGCGTGAGTAGCTGATGTCAAAAGTGGTGGCGAATCGGTGAACGGATGAGTCGACGGCCACGGCGTTGACGCGCCGCAACTGTCTGACACTGGCGTCGGTGCGCAGCATGCTCGTCACTTTCAGACGGTAGTCTCCGCCTCCGCGCGCCCGCAGGGAGTCATTGAACCGGCGTCCCACCTCGTTGAGACATTCCGCGGCCTCCGGAATCAGGTATGGATATGAATGGCTGAGCTCGTAGACATAGAAATTCTTATTTGATTTTATGTGTACAAGCGGAACGTCTATGTCGGCAAGATCAGCATCGGTGACAATGGGGTGTATGCCAAGACGTTCGGCCACGGCATAATGCACATGGTTGCTGTCATTGAAAACCCGTGCAAGAGGTCCTCCGAGGCCGTTTATCTTCATTTTCACGCATCCGTCGCCGGGCATTGTGTCAAGGGCCTGTGCCCATGGATTGTCGGTGTCACATTGAGTCAGCAGGGCAAGCGCAGCCTCCGGACTGTCCGAGACTGTGGCTTTCAACCCACCCGCTGCCGATATGTCTGTAGTCCGGTTGCGGTTGAATGCCACAAGGGCAATGGCGGCAACGGCAAAAAGAGCTATGAGCGTGACCCTTTCGCGGTTCCTTTTTTTATGATGATTCCTCTTTCCTTGCATTGTGGTGAATAGTGATGGGTGGTATCCGGATTTACCGGTACGTCATGCAAAGTTAGCAATTTTCATTGACAAAAGAGACGCCATCTGAAAAATTGAGACACGGAAAACCGCCATGTCATCCAATTGTTGTATATTTGTGCTCAAAACCAAGATACAATGAAAAGAATAACACTATATGCGTTGGGCGCCTGTGCGGTTGCGTGCGGTGTGCTGTGCGCCTCGGGCAAGTCCACAAAAGCGGATATATCCCGCAATATGGCCATATTCGGCGATATCTACAAAGAGCTGCAGACCAACTATGTGGATACCCTTGATGCCCGGAAAACCATGCGTACGGCAATTGATGCCCTGCTTGGCAGCATAGATCCCTATACGGAATATTTCTCGGAGGAGGAACAGGACAAGATAACCTCAGTGTCATCTGGTGAGTATGACGGCATCGGCTCCACCATCATGAAACGTGACACCACCATCGTTCTCTCCGCTCCCGGATGGGACAGCCCGGCACGGCGTGCCGGTGTACACCACGGAGATGTGCTGCTGGCCATTGACGGGACGCCGGTTGATGCCGCGTTCACCATAGACCGTGCCAGTTCAATGCTGAAAGGGCAACCCGGCACAGAAGTGAAAGTGAAAGTGCGCCGTCCGTATCTGCCTGCCGGCCAGGACTCCCTATTTGAATTTGACATTGTGCGCGGTTCTATAAAAATCAATCCCATTCCCTATTATGGCATTATTGATGATGCGCAGGGCACCGGTTACATAGCCATAACCACTTTCAATGAGAATACTGCCGGTGATTTCCGCAAGGCGCTTGAGAGCCTGCGTGCCACCGGCAAACTCAAAAACCTGATTGTTGACCTCAGGGACAATGGCGGCGGATTGTTGGAGAGCGCAGTGCGTGTGGCTTCCAATTTTGTGCCGCGTGGAACAGAGATAGTCAGTGTGAAAGGGCGTAATCCGCGTGATGTGCGCACCCATAAGACAACCTCAAGCCCCATAGAGCCAAAGATGCCTGTTGTGGTGCTGATAAACGGACAGACAGCATCGGCTGCGGAGATTCTTGCCGGATCGCTTCAGGATCTTGACCGTGCCGTTGTGGTGGGCAAGCGCTCATATGGAAAAGGACTTGTGCAGAATGTGCGCCCTGTGCCGTATAACGGACTGATGAAAGTCACGACGGGCCGATATTACATACCCAGCGGCCGTCTTATACAAGCCATAGACTACAGCCACCGTGATGCCAACGGAAATGTGACACGCATTCCTGATTCGCTGACAAACGTGTTCCACACTGTTGCCGGACGTGAGGTGCGCGATGGCGGCGGAATAACACCTGATGTCACCGTGAAGCTTCCGGACGGAAACCGTCTGCTTTACAATATTGTTGCCGATCTCTGGGTTGAGGATTTTGCCAACCGTGTGGCCAATAATACGGCAACCGCTCCTGATCCCGCACAGTGGGAAGTTACTGACAGCCTTTTCGCACAGTTCAAGGCAACTATTGACCCCGGGCGTTTCAAATATGACCGGGCCACTGACGAGGGCATAAAATATCTGCGTGAGGCCGCACGTGTGGAAGGATATACAAGCCCGGCTGTCACAGCGACCATAGACTCGCTGGAGAAACTGATGCGTCATGATCTGTACCGGGATCTTGACTTCAACAGTAAAGAGATCAAGAGTTATCTTGACGGGGAACTTTCCACACGTTGGTATGATGAGGCGGAAGTTGTGCGCAGGGGTCTGCATGATGACCTGTTTGTGAAAGAGGCCCTCCTTATTCTGGCTGATCCGCGCCAGTACGGCGTGCTGCTTGCCGCGCCGTCAAAGGAAAAGAAAAAATAAGGTGGCGATGTCCAACAGCAAATCAGCTACGCTCAGGGCTATAGGTGACGCTTTCCTGACGGAAAACCGCAAGAAGGATATAGAGCGGCTGTTGCGGTTCAAAGAGTCAACAGCTGCGGGCCTTGCAGGATCCACACCAGCTGTTCTCCTTTCCGCGTTGCCGCGCCGCAAGTCTCCGGTGCTGGTGATAGGCACTGATACCGACGATGCCGGATACTTGTACTATGACCTTACGCGACTATGTGGGGAGGAGGCCGTGGCCATCCTGCCCTCGGGTTATCGCCGTGCGCTTAAATACGGACAGATCGACGAACCCAACCGGATATTGCGGACCGAGACATTGGGCCGGTTGGCCGCCGGTGACAAAAAGTTGCGGTTTGTTGTCACATCGCCCGATGCACTTGCCGAGCGTGTGGCATCGCGCAAGGCTATAGACGAGCACACTCTCACTTTTTCCGCCGGCGAGAAATCAAATCTGTCAGAGGTGGAAGTATGGTTGCGGTCAAACGGGTTCGCGGAAGTTGAATATGTCTATGAGCCGGGCCAGTTCGCAGTCCGCGGCTCTATCCTTGACATATTCGGTTATTCGCTTGAACTGCCTGTGCGTATTGACTATTTTGATGACGAGGTAGACAGCATACGCACGTTCAATATAGAGACCCAGCTCTCCGAGGAACGTATGGAAACCGTGACCGTGGCTGCCGACGCGGCAAGGTCAGCTACCGGCGAGGAATCAATCAGTATCTTCGGACTGATGGAGCCGGCATCGCTGATAGCGGTCCGTTCAGGCTCTGATGTCGTGGCACGAGTCAGGGAAATTGCGCGTGAAGGCTTCTCGCAAAGTGCCGCCGTCGCCGCCGATGCCGCGACTGATGTTTCAGCAGCCGGAAAGATTGTTGATGCAGATGCATTTGCCGAGCAATACGGCCAATTCCGCCGTCTGACTTTCACAGCGGCACAGCCGGCGCCCGGTGATACGCATGCCATGTCATTCAATTGCTCGCCTCAGGCCATATATCACAAGAATTTCGAGCTGATTGCCTCATCGTTCAGTAAATTCCTTGAGGATGGCTACCGTCTGTTGATACTCAGCGATTCTGAGAAGCAGATTGGGCGCCTGCGCGCCATTTTCCATGACCGTGGTGACAATATTGACTTTACGGCGGTTGCAGGCACACTGCATCAGGGTTTTGTTGACCATGAGACACACACCTGTGTGTTTACTGACCATCAGATATTTGACCGTTTCCACAAATATACCCTCAGAAGCGAGCGTGCACGGTCGGGTAAACTGGCTATGTCCCTCAAGGAACTGAACTCCATAGAGGTAGGTGACTACATAGTCCATATTGACCATGGAGTGGGGAAATTCGGAGGTCTTCTGCGCACGGAGGTAAATGGCCACCATCAGGAAATGATAAAGCTCATCTATCAGAATGATGACATTGTGATGGTGAGCATACATGCCCTCCATAAACTTGCCAAGTACAGAGGAAAGGAGGGCGTGCCTCCAAAAATCAGCAAACTTGGTACAGGAGCCTGGAACAGAATCAAAGAGCGCACCAAGAGCAGACTCAAGGATATAGCCCGTGACCTGATAATGCTCTATGCCGCCAGAAAGGACCAGAAAGGGCATGCCTTTGCGTCTGATTCCTATATGCAGCATGAACTGGAAGCATCATTCATCTATGAGGATACCCCTGACCAGCTTACGGCCACACAGGCCGTGAAAGCGGACATGGAGAGTGAACGCCCTATGGACCGGCTCATATGCGGAGATGTGGGATTCGGTAAGACCGAGATAGCCGTGCGCGCCGCATTCAAAGCCGCCGCCGATGGCAAACAGGTGGCTGTGCTTGTGCCGACAACCGTGCTGGCTTATCAGCATTTCAATACATTCAGCGAGCGTCTGCGCGACTTTCCCGTGCGCGTTGAATATCTTTCAAGGGCGCGTTCGGCGAAACAGGTCAAAGAGATTCTCGCTGATCTTGCCGCCGGAAAGATAGATATTATTGTAGGGACGCACAAACTCATAGGCAAATCGGTTAAATTCAAGGATCTTGGACTTCTGATAATTGATGAGGAACAGAAATTCGGTGTGGCGGTCAAAGAACGTCTCAAGCAGATGAAAGTGAACGTAGACACTCTGACAATGAGTGCCACCCCGATTCCACGCACCCTTCAGTTCTCACTGATGGGCGCACGTGACCTGTCGGCCATAACAACGCCGCCGGCAAACCGCCATCCTATAATAACCAATGTCTGCACCATGAATGACGAGATGGTTGCCGAGGCCATAGGGTTTGAGCTGGCACGTTCGGGACAGGTGTTCTTCATCAATAACCGCATTGAAGGCCTGCGTGACCTTGAGGCTATGGTACACAGGCTTGTGCCTGATGCCCGTGTGGTGGTGGCTCATGGGCAGATGCCTCCGGAGCAGCTTGAGAAAGCCATTGTCGATTTTGCCAATCACGACTATGATGTGCTTCTGGCAACAACAATCGTGGAGAGCGGAGTGGACATGCCCAATGTGAATACCATCATAGTCAACAATGCTGACCGTTTCGGACTCAGTGAACTGCATCAGTTGCGCGGACGCGTCGGCCGGTCGGCGCGCAAGGCATTCTGCTACCTTGTCACTCCGCCGGGCATTCCGCTTTCGCCGGTGGCACGCCGGCGGCTGCAGGCCATAGAAAGTTTCAGCGATCTTGGCAGCGGCATACACATAGCCATGCAGGATCTTGACATACGCGGTGCCGGCAACCTTTTGGGCGCGGAACAGAGCGGCTTCATTGCTGATCTTGGCTACGAGACTTATCAGAAAATCCTCAAGGAGGCAGTCATTGAACTGCGCACCGAAGAATTTTCTGACATGGCCACCGCAGAAAACACTCTGCATGGCACTGAGGAAGAATATGTTGCCGATACGGTCATAGAAAGCGACCTTGAACTGATGCTTCCGTCGTGGTACGTGCCTCAGGAGGGTGAACGCATAAACCTTTACCGCGAACTTGACGAGATTGACCGCGATGCCGATATAGACGCGTTTGCCGCCAGACTGGTTGACCGTTTCGGCAAAATCCCCGATGTGACCCGCGAGCTCCTGCTTGTCCCCAGACTGCGGCGGCTGGCACGACGGCTTGGCATTGAGAAGGTTGTGCTCAAACAGCGGCGCATGTACCTTTATTTTGTTGATGACAGCAACAAGGCCTATTACCAGTCTGATATGTTCGGGCGGCTGCTGCATTACCTGCAGATCAACCCGCGGCGGGTGAACATCCGCGAGAACGGATCACGCCGCTCATTCGCCGTGCTCAACATCCCCGATGTCTCCTCGGCCGTGACAGTGCTTGAAACAGTGCTGACCCTCCCTCCGGTCTGACAATGCCGCGTTGAAATTGATATTATATATGAAAGCAGAATTTTTGCTGTGGATTTTTTGGCGTGGTGTGTGCCAACCTCAGGGATTTTTCGTAAATTTGGGGCATGAAGCGGGTGTGTGCCAAATGGATGCGGATTGCGGCCTTCGTGATAGTCATGGGGGCGTGCGGTGCAGTGCGTGCCTCAGCTCCCGGATGGGAGTTCATCGGGACGCAGTCCGTGGAGCTTACGGCTGACGAGAATGTCAGTGCGTGCGCTGATGTGCATGCCATCAACGGTTGTATATACATCACTGTTGTGCGCCCTGTTACTGTCAAAGTATTCACTATTCTGGGTCAGATTGTCTCGCAGAAGAAACTTCAGCCCGGCACATCGCGGTTGCGCGTGGGCGTGCGCGGACTGTATATTGTCCGTGTTGACAACATTACCCGTCGTGTCACTGTTTAAAAAGTTGTCATGTCAGATAAAATCACTATAAAAGTAATCAATGAAGGTGGTCAGCCGTTGCCCGGCTATGCCACAAAAAACGCCGCGGGTATGGATGTCCGCGCCGATCTTGAGACGCCGGTGGAGATCGCTCCCGGATGTCGGATGCTGATACCCACGGGATTGCGCGTCCAGATTCCGGAAGGATACGAGATGCAGATGCGTCCGCGCAGCGGGCTTGCTCTGAAACACGGCATCACACTGGTCAACACTCCCGGTACTATTGATGCTGACTATCGCGGTCCGGTGGGGGTGATACTTATAAATCTCTCCGACACTCCGTTCGTGGTGCAGCCCGGCGAGAGGATATGTCAGGCTGTTGTTGCCCCTGTGATGCATGTGGAGTGGGTACAGACAGATACTCTTACTGAAACAGACCGCGGCGAAGGCGGATTTGGCCATACAGGCGTTAAATAAGGCATCGATGCATAGAAAAGGCAGATACATATTTTTACCGGTTGTCGCAGTGTTCATCATTGCTGCGGCATTGAATTTCAACGCTACCGGAGCCAAGCCATCGCATTGGGATGTTGAAGCGGCAGCCCGCAAGGCCGATTACACATTCATGCGCGCGGTGGGTGCGTTGAATTCTGACAATGAAGATGGTGGCATGCGCCTTATGGCACGGGCGCTTTCACTCAATCCGTCAGACAGGGAGATAAAGGCGCAGGCTGCCGAGACCCGGCTGGTGTATGGCGGACTGACAGAGGATGACCTTGACGAGGTGTATCAATGCCTTCTGGAGCGATTCCGTGAGAATCCATCCGACTATACCGGAGCCAATATGACAGCGCAGCTGGCTGAGCATATGGGACGGCTTGATGACCTGATTGAGATATACAGTTCACTTGACAGCCATTTCCCGTCACGCACCACTCCTGCCGGGAATCTGGCCAATGCCTATGTGAAGCGATACATGGCAACCCATGACACCACTGATTTTGACAAGGCGATGGCCATTTTCAACCGCCTTGAACGCGGAACAGGCAAGGACATAGGCCTGTCATCACAGAAAATCCGTGCCTATGCGTTGCGTAACGACACTGCGGCTATAGTCGGCGAGCTGACAGACCTCACGGCTGCGATGCCGGGAAATTCGCGGGCCTATCTTCTGGCAGGTTCAATATACAACTCACTTGGCATGGATTCAATGGCACTCCCCAATCTGCGGAAAGCCTGCGAGGTTGACTCAGCCAACGGAGAAGCCCTGTACACGCTTGCACAGTACTATAACGCCGTGGGTGACAGTGCCGCATACGATGCTCAGGTGTTCCGTGCATTGAAAACCCCGGACCTTGATGTGGATGCCAAATACGAGATTTTGCGCGTCTATGTGGCCAAATTCTACAGTGACTCCACACAATGGAAACGTCTGGAGGAACTGTTCTCTGTTCTTGGAGATGTGAATCCCGGCGAACCCAAGATGCATGAACTGTACGGCGGATTTGAGGTTGCACGCAAGGACCTGCCGGCGGCTGCCGAGCAGTTCTCATATGCCCTTGCTCTCGAGCCGTCAAATGACCGCACCCGTTCATTGCTGATGCAACTCTATCATGATATAGACTCATTGGATAAATCTCTTGAGGTGGCTCGTGAAGGCATGCGTATTTCACCTGACAATCTCGGTTTCCCGCTTTTTGCCTCCGCCATTCTCCAGCGTGAGAAACGCTATGAGGAAGGTCTGGAACTGCTGCGGTCAGTGAAGATAGGTGAGGTCCGCAACAAAGAGGCCGTCTCCAACTTTGTTGCCTCGACAGGTGACATGTACTACCTTCTGGACATGCCTGACAGTGCATACGCCTGCTATGACCGCGCCATCGCTCTTTATCCTGACAACTATATGGCCTACAACAACTATGCATACTTCCTCGCCGAGAAAGACAAGGATCTTGACCGTGCCCTTGACATGTCCCGACTGGCTGTACTCAATGACCCGGACAACCCGACGGTCCTTGACACATATGCATGGGTGTACTTCAAGCGTCGCGACTATGCTGAGGCAAAGAAACAGATTGACCGCGCTCTGGCACTTTACAGGCAAACCTCAGCAGATGACTCTGTAGCCGTCGGGGAATTTATGCCCGATGAACCGGTGTCGGAAGATTCTGTGACAAATGTACCACCCGTGGCCCCGGATTCAGTGACGGCAGTAACGCGGCAGCCCGGAACAGATGATTCCAATGGTGCGGATGATGATGATGACGAAGTGGTTGTTGAAGAGGTTGTGGAGGCTGATGAGAGTGTTACGCCTCCGGCTGACATACTCTCGCATGCAGGTGACATCTATTTCATGTGTGGAAAACCCGACGAAGCTCTTGAGTTCTGGAAACAGGCTCTTGAACAGGAACCTGACAACGAGTTGCTTGTACGTAAGGTGAAAAACCGTACATACTTTTATAAATAGCCGGATTGCTTGAAAAGAAGAATGCATATGATGCTGTTGTTCAGAAAAATATAATATCACTACACGGAAATGACGAAAAAAAGATATAAATCGAAAATATATGCTTTGGCGCTATGCATGGCTTGTGGCATCGCCATGGTTTCATGCAGTTCATCAAAGAATCAGGTTGCTGTCACGAATACTGTCCCTGATGCTGCAGGTTCCGGAGTTGTGCATCAACAGCCCGTACAAAGTCAGAAAGAATGGTCTGACGTACAGATCCCTGTGCGTGTGAGCCTTGCAAAGCCCATGAAAGTGTCTTTATCAGGCCGCGCCACATTGCTGCGTGACTCCGTGATAAATATATCCATTCGCGTGCTTGGTATGGAAGTTGCCGTCATAAACATAACTTCTGACTCAGTGGTGATGGCGGACAAATTTCATAAGTATCTTTTCGCCGAGCCGCTTGCCACCGTGTTGGGATCACACAAAATGACCGTAGGCCAGATGCAGGACATAATGCTTGGCACAGAACTCGGCGAAGTCACTGAAATGACATTCAGCAATCCCGGTAATCCGGAGCCGGTGAAAGTGAGTTTCTCGGATTTCGCAACCGTCCCTGCAGGCACAATGGCACAGATAGTGACCGTGACCGCGCCTGTCAACAAAAAAGAAGTGGAGGCTTCGGTGATATGGTCGGCGGACCGTGCCAGATGGGACACAGGAGCGCGGGTAAATTTCCGCACACCGGTGTCAGGCTATAAGCGTGTTACGGTCTCAAACGCGTTGAAAATGCTTGAGAGTTTCTGACAATAACAATATCCTATGAAAAGTCTGCGTGCGACGGCTATTGTCGCTATACTGTTGTTCATTGCGGCGTCCGCTACGGTGGCGATGCCCAAAAACGCACGTACGGCAGGAAATGTAAAAAAAGAGCAGCAGGCTACCCGGCGCGAGATAAACGAGACAAAGGCAAAGATACGCGACAACGCCGCCAGGACACGCCGCAAGCTTGACGAACTGAACAATCTGTCGGCACGTATTGACCGCCATATTGTAGACATAGATACATTGCACACCTATGTGACACGGCTTGACAGCGATATAAGCGTTGTCAGTGCCCGTGTAGCGGCATTGGATGACTCGGTTACCCGCTTCCGCACAGATCTCAAGAACACATTGCGGGCACAACGCACACGTCGGCGCATGCATAATAATGTGGCATTTGTCTTTTCAGCGTCTAATTTCAATCAGGCATACAAACGCATGGGCTATCTGTCACAGCTCAACCAGTGGCGTACGGGCAAAATAAACCGCTTGCGTGGTGCCCTGCAGCAGCTTGAGATCAAGCGTCAACAGCTTGAGCATCTGCACAATGACAAGTCCGCTGCCCTTGCACGTCTCAATGCCGGGCGCATAATGCTTGAGAACAAGAGAACAGAGGAGAAGACAATGATTTCGGACCTACGCCGCGAAGGCACATCTCTGAACGCATTGCTCAGGCAGAAACAGAAGAAAGCCCGTGAACTTGATGCGGAGCTTGACCGCATAATCGTGGCCGAGCAGAAGCGAATCGCTGCCGAGGAGAAACGTCGGGCCGAGGAAAAGCGCAAGGCCGATGCAAAGCGACAGGCATCCAATGGCCGCAAAAAAGACGCACCCGCAGCCGGGCAGACAGGGAAAAGCTCTGCGACATCCGGGTCAGGTTCAGCAGCGGCCATGTCCGGCGAGGCCGAGGCGAGTCGAGCGTTGTCAGGCACATTTGAGGCCAACCGGGGGCGTCTGCTATTCCCTGTGGCCGGAAAATATACCATTGTGAGTGTGTTTGGCCGGTCGCATCACCATTCACTTAGCAATATCGAGGTCAATAATTCAGGCATAGACATTGCTGTTGCGCCCGGAACGCAGGCACGGGCATCGTTTGCCGGCACAGTGTCATCTGTGTTCTTCATGGCCGGTTTCCAGAACATTGTCATTGTTCGACATGGTAGCTATCTCACTGTCTACGCCGGGCTTACCGGTCTCCGTGTCAAGAAAGGGCAGGCAGTCAAGGCCGGTACGGTTCTCGGGACAGTATATACGGACATGGATGGCGGCGAGGAACGCACGGTGCTTCATTTCGAGGTGCGTCATGAGCGCGAAAAACTAAATCCATTGGAATGGGTAAGATGAATATCGCCGTCCGTCTGCGGTCATTGCGTCCTGTGCACTCATCCACGCGGTCAATACTGAAAGCCACAGGTATTTTTGGAGGCGTAAGAATCCTGCTTATACTCTGCTCTCTGATACGCAACAAGCTTATCGCCGTGTGGGTAGGTCCCGCGGGAGTGGGTCTCATAAGCCTGTACAATAATTTCATAGAACTTATTTCCACGCTTTCCAGACTAAGTATTGACCAAAGCGCCACGCGCTACATATCGCAGGCCGGCACCGGTCAGGCCGGTTTTGTATCCAAAGTTGTGATGCGTTGGTCCTGGGGACTGGGTATAGTGGGTTCGGTGTGCATGTGCGCCATGTCTCCGTTACTGAGCGAGTGGAGTTTCGGCCATACCGGACTGTGGTGGACATTCTGTGCGCTGTCAGTTGTGCCGCTCGGCATGACAATATACGGGGGCGCGTCAGCTGTGTTTCAGGGTGTGCGCAATTTCAAGGCTCTGGCTACTATGGGCGTATGGTCCACTCTGGCAGGAATCGCTGTAGCCGTACCGCTTATCTATTTCTTCAGGGAGAAGTCAATAATATGGGTGATTCTTGTCTATGGACTCGCGGCAATGGCAAGTGCGATGGTGGTCATACGCGGCATAGGGATGCGTGTCTCTGTGCCCTGGCGTGAGATATGGCGCTCCGGGCTGTCTTTTATACGGCTTGGCGCGTTGATCACCGCCGGCCTTGTGGTGGGACAATTGTTCAACTATCTGTTCATTCTTTTCCTGAACAATTATGCCGATACAGCTGTGCTTGGAATATATCAGGGCGGATATACGCTTGTCAATGCATATGTAGGCGTATTTTTTACCGGTGTATGGGTAGAGTTCTTCCCGCGCCTGTCCGCCACGGTGCATTCCACTGTGAGGACATCAGTGATTGTGTCGCATCAGATAGCGGCCACATCATGGCTGCTGATGCCCATAATCGCGGCATTCATCTGCGCGGACAGCCTTGTTGTGCGGCTGCTTTATGCTGATTCTTTCATGGAGATGCTTCCCTTCATCACTCTTGCCATGGCCGGTGTGCTTATGCGTGCGGCCTCGTGGTGCATCGGCACCACAATCGTTGCCAAAGGAGACGGAGGCATATATGTGGTCAGCGAGACATTGAGCGGAGCATTGTTCCTCGCGTTGCACATTGTGGGTTATTCTTCGTGGGGATTTGTGGGGCTTGGAATGGCCTATATAGTCTGGTATGTCCTGTATCTGGCAATATGTTTGTTCATATATCGCAGGCGTTACGGTCTGGAAATCCGTCCTGAGGCATGGAAAGCGCTTGGTTTCGCAACCTTTTTCTGCGGGTTGTGTGTGCTGGCCAAATGGACATTGGGATGGTGGGCGCCATTGATAATGGCCTTTGCGGTGACGCCCGTGTCAATACGCAGACTTAAAGGGCAGTCACAGCGCTAAAAGACGGCTGACAAGGCCTGATGAGATTATATCGGACGTTGAGTTGTTGTGAAGATGCGGTGGCTCTATGACGGCCAGATTATCAGCGGTTTTCATGGCAATTTCAAGTTCGTGTGTCGAGAATACCACGCATTTGCCGCGGTCATGGGCCAGACGTGCAAGAAGCCGTCCAAGTTCATAGCGGTTTGGCAGGTCAAGGAATCCGGTTGGTTCATCAAGGAGCATTATGGGGGTTTCCTGAGCCAGTGCGCGGGCAATCATTATTCTCTGGCATTCACCGTCGCTGAGACTGTTTATGTCACGGTCAGCAAAGGCTGACATGCCGGTTGCCTGTAGGGCATCCTCCACAATTCTGCGGTCAGCGGCTGTGAGATTTCCTGACCAGTTGGTATATGGCGCGCGTCCAAGCGCCACGATATCCCGGCATCGCATGGCGGCGATGCGTTGGCGCGTTGTGCTGACAAATGACAGCGTCCGGGCAAGGTTTTGTGCCGACATGCGGCGCATGTCTGTGCCAAAAAGGCTGATCGTCCCGCTGTAATGGCTGTTCAGACCGGCCAGAGCGCGCAGAAGCGTGCTTTTGCCGGTGCCGTTGCGTCCCAGCAATGCAGTCAGTGTGCCGCTTTTGAAAGAGGTATTAATCTCTGACAACAGGGGCTTTCTGTCATATCCAATGGTGAAATCAGTCAGGTGTACCGGTATTTCCATAATCAGAGATTCATCGGTTTTTCAGAACTACCCATATCACCACAGGGATTCCCAGAAGGGCAGTTACCGCGTTTATCGGGAATGTGAATTGTTTGGCAATGATGTCGCAGCCAAGCATTACTGTGGCCCCGACAAGAAAAGAGCCGGGTACAAGGATGCGGTGGTCTGAATTGTTGAAAAGCATGCGTGCCACGTGGGGGATGGCGAGCCCTATGAAGCCGATGGGTCCGCAGAAAGCGGTTACAGTGCCTGCAAGGAGGGTGGTTGACATGAAGAGCATAGCCCGGCTGCGCCGCACAGAGAGACCCATTGTGCGTGCATATTCCTCCCCGAGAAGCAGCATGTTCAGCGGTTTCACGGCGGCTATGGCCAAAATCATGCCGGCGCATGTAGCGGCTCCCATAACCCACATCTGATTCCATGTTACCTCACCAAGTGACCCCATGGTCCACACCACATATGCTTTCAGACTTTCCTCGTTGCTCAGAAATTGCAGAATCTGGACAAGGGCGCCGATTGCCGATGAGAACATCATTCCCAGAATGAGTATCACCATAATGTCACGTATACGGTGTGCTATTGAGCCGATAAGCACAAGGACAAGAGCAGAACCAAGCCAAGCCATGCCGGCAGTTCCGAGTTCAATTCCTGCGGACGAAAGTCCCAGCATGGGAGCGCCGAGAATGAAGACTGCCACGCCGAGGCTTGCTCCGGAGCTTATGCCGAGCACATAGGGACCGGCCAGAGGATTGCGGAAAAGGGTCTGCATCTGCAATCCGCTGACTGCCAATGCTCCGCCGGCAATGATTGCTGTCAGAGCTTTTACAAGACGTATGTTGATGATGACATTGCGTGTTGTCTGCGGACAGTCACCGGCGCCGGTCAGTGCATACCATGTGTTTTCCAATGACACTGACACGCTGCCTGTGCACAGGTCAACCGTGAACAGCAGTATGGCCATGACGCCCAGAACACAGAAAACGGTCGATGTCAGACTTATGCGGCGCATATGGTGTCACATCACTGATTTTGGGGTGAGTGTTATCAACGGCACAATCATTTCCTCCATTGATATGCCTCCATGCTGGAACGTGTCCGTATAGTATTGCACATAATGGTTGTAGTTGTTGGGATAGGCAAAGAAATCATGTCCCGAGGCAAAGATATATGTCGATGATACATTTGGCTGTGGAAGCCCGAAACGCTCCGGATGCTTCATCTCATAGACCTGCCGGGGATTGTATCCCAGATTTTTGCCGACTTTGTAGCGCAGATTGGTGTTTGTGGCCTTGTCACCGATAACTTTTATGGGGTTGTCGACACAAATTGTGCCATGATCAGTGGTCAGCACCGCTTTCCATCCTTTGTCGGCAATGCGCCTCAG
The DNA here is from genome assembly GCA_030536615.1 of Bacteroidales bacterium. Taxonomy (GTDB): domain Bacteria; phylum Bacteroidota; class Bacteroidia; order Bacteroidales; family Muribaculaceae; genus CAG-873. The sequence continues at coordinate 25,093 of JAUNPQ010000004.1, forward strand.
GAGCTCGAATGCCGAGGAGTGTTTGAACCATGAGGCGGACAGAGACCGGTATGCGGCGTTTGTGGAGGCCAGTTCACGTATCATCTTTGACTCGGTGCGGGCGTGGCTGAGCATGTCTATGAAGTTGAACACCACCACGTTCAGATCATTGTGCTCAAGCGATGGCAGATCGCGCAAAAGTTTTTCCCCGTCGGCATTGGTATTTATTTTTTTGTAGCTGAACCGGCATTGGCGTCTGTATCGTGAGAAAAGAGTTTCTATGAGGGGTGATTCGTTCAGATTCTTGCCTTCTTCAGAGTCTTCGTCAACCCATAGTTGAGGGAACATGCGGGCTATGTCAAGCGGCATCAGTCCGGAGAATATGGCATTGCGGGCATATTGTGTGGCCGTGGGGAGGATGGCGGTGTACAGATCCTCATTGAAAGTGAAGGTGTCGGCAAGCATGGGCTTTATGACACGCCATTGGTCAAGCCGGAAGTTGTCAATGAGGATGAAGAACACCTTCTCGCCTTTGTCAAGCAAAGGGAACACAGAGTTGTGAAATACGCGTGGACTCATCAGGGGACGGTCTGCCGCATCCGCTTTCATCCAGTCCTCATAGTTGCGGCGCACAAATTTGTTGAATTCCGAATTGGCCTCTGTTTTCTGCATTTCCAGAAGCTGGTCCATGTTTGTATCTGTGTCGGCCAGTTCCATCTCCCAGAATACCAGACGGGAATACACCTCTTTCCAGTCCTCAAGTGTTGAGGCGCTGTTTATCATCTGCGACAGCTCTGCAAACTCGCGGCGATAGTCCACGGTGGCCTGTACGGATACAAGCTGTTCGCCGTGAAGATGTTTTTTGAGGGCTATGAGAATCTGGTTGGGATTGACGGGCTTGATGAGATAATCCGCAATCTTGTTGCCGACGGCCTGATCCATTATGTTCTCCTCCTCGCTTTTGGTTATCATGATCACGGGGATGTGGGGAGCAGTCTGCTTTATGCGGCTCAATGTCTCCAGACCGGTGAGGCCGGGCATGTTCTCGTCAAGGATAATGAGGTCGAAATGCTCTGATCCAACCATGTCAAGGGCATCACGGCCGTTGTTGGCCGTCTCCACATCATAACCCTTGTTGCGAAGAAACATCAGGTGAGGTTTGAGGAGGTCGATTTCATCATCAGCCCAGAGTATGCGGTGTGCCATGTGGTTATGTCTGTTGATAAGTGGAATTTACGGTTCGAGAAGAGGATCGTCATCACCTTCGCTGCCGGGGTCATATACGGGCTTGGGAGCAGGTTTGGGTGTTGGCTTGGGCGCCGGTTTTGTCTCCGGTTTGGGAACGGTCTTTTGCTCAGGTTTGGATGCCGGTTTCTGTGCCGGCTTTGGTGTCGGCTTCGTGATTGGTTCAGGCGAGGGCTTAGAGCTGGGCGGGACGGTCTCGGGATTGGCCGGGACGGTCTCGGAGTCACTTGGAGCAGTCTGTTGCTCGGGCGTAGCTTCTTGTTCCGGTGTCTCAGAGGGCATTGCCTGTTCCTCGGCAGCCCGGTTTTCATGGGCTTCCTCTGCCTCATCAAGGGTCTCTATCTCAGTGTATGGCAGAATATCGGCCTGAGCGTCTTTGTAGTTCTGCTCATCAAGGAAGCGGAAATAATCGTCAAGAGAGCCGCCTGAGCGCAACAAGGCGTCGAAATTCGGCACGGAAATAACCACAGGCCGCACGCCGGCAGGAAGTTTAAAGTCAGATGAAGCAGCCATCACGCGGCGGTAGTGGTTGAGCTCGTCAAGATTCTCAAAGTCTTTTACGGCAATCATGCCGAGACGTCCGAAGTTCATCGGCTCAAGGTCAAAATCTTTGACAACAAATGAGCGGAAGTTGTGGCGCGCAATGTTATAGAGCAATTCATTGGAGTTTACTTTGTCCGTGGGAAACACAAAAACAAGCAACTGGCGGTCCGCGGGGTTGAGGGCAAAGTCTATGCCTTCGCTGCTGCCTGTGGCGGTGGAGTCATTGCCAAGGCTGACAGACCATATCATTCCGCGCAGGTTGCCTGAGGATGAACTGTTGAGTTTGCGTCCCTCCGCCATTCCTTTCAGCCATGCCGATGCCACAGGTGTGAGGTCGGTGTCAGGGTAGCGTTCAAGGAGAGTGCGCAGGGTGGCGTTGAATTCGTCCGGGCGGCGTTCTGTAACGTAGGCAAGCGCCTCGAGGAACATGAACTTGGGCATCAGTTTGGACATGGGATAGCGCGTGGACACGTCGTTATATATGCTGTGCACACTGGCGTTGTCATTGTCCATATAGGCCTCAAAGGCTTTGTCGTAGAGTCCCTGCTGCTCTTTCTCCATGCCCCGCAGGCTTTCGATGTAGTTGGGGTTTTTAAGTGCGATGCCATATTTTGAGTCGGCAAAATCACTGAGTATCAGCCTACGGTACTTCTCGGCCTGAGCGGTGTCTCCGGTCCGCATATACATGAGGTAGAGGTTGTAGTAGGCGTCAAGACGGTACACATTGTCCGGGTAGTCCGTCAGCAGGCGGTTGAATGAATTTTCGGCAGCGCCGAAGTCCTCCATCTTGTCCTTGAGGATCACGCCCATATTGTACAACCCTTCCTGGATTATGTCATTGGCGTTGGCTTTCTGCTCAGGCGTAAAGGGAATCTGTTTCAGATAGTATTCCGGATAGTGCGGATCTTCAGAACGTTTCAGTTCCTCTTTCTGCTCTTCGGTCATCGTTTCCTCGCCGCTTCCGCCATCTTCGCCGGAACCCTGTTCCGCGTCTTTATCCTCCGGATTGTCTGAGTCAAAGTCATCTACGTTGAACGAGGCTTTATTGCGGCGGCGCCAGTTGTCCTCAAGTTTTCTTGGTCCCCACCGGCGCTGGAATTCCATTTTACCGGAATTGCGGGCCTGGGTGTTGTAGAAATACCATGAGTCATCCGTGTTTATGTTGAATTGCTGGGGGGCGTTGCTCCCTGACTGCAAGGCTGATTCATTGTCCTGGCGTGATGCCTCGTATTCCTCGCGGCGTGCGGCTTCCGCTTCCTCGCGTTCTTTACGGTTCAGCTCATTTATTATATTGGCTATTATACGCACGCGTTTTATGCTGTCCATGTCGGCCAGTCTGAGAAGCGAGTCCTGAAGATTCACATTCTGCGAGTACACGGCAAGTTCGTCAAGGACATCGCTGCGCTTCTTCAATGTGGCCAGATCGGGGAAATTCTCGGGGAGTACCGAGACGGCCTGTGCATAGCATGGCTGTGCAAGCTCGTACTCGCGGCGGTCATAGTAAAGACCTCCCAGAGTGATCTGCGCCAGGGCTTTGTCAATACCGCCGCGTGTGCTTTTCTCAGCGGCAAGCACATAGTTCTCAATGGCTTTCGTAGTGTCCTTGTGTGACAGGTAGAGATTGCCTATGGCATAGTAGATCTGGTCAAGATACTCTTTGTTGCGGTCATAACGTGTCATACGCCGCAGGGCTTTTATCTCAGGCTCGATGTTAGTGCCGGTAAACACCTCGCTCTGTTTTATGCGTGCGTTGAATTTTGTGCGGTATGAGGCAGAGTTTGCGCCTGCCGCTTTGCCGAACATTTTATAGGCCAGCTCTTTGTTGCCGTTACGCTCATAGATCTGGCCAAGCAGGAACTGCAGACGTGTTTTCTGCGCTCCTGAGGATAGCCGGGTAGCTTCTTCAAGATAGGGTATGGCCTCGGCAAACTTCTCTTCTTTTATCCTTAGCTCTGCAAAATCAAGATTATAGAGCTGTTTCAGTGTTTTGTTTGTGAGTTCGTCAGGCTTGATGCGGGTGATTATGGACTCCGCCTCAAAGAGCCAGTCCTGGGCCAGATAGCTCCGGGCCTGCCATAGACGTGCCTCGGTCACTGTTGCCGGGAGCCATGAGAAATGCCGCGATGTGTAGAAGAATGTTGCGGCGGCGCCGAGGAAATCTCCGTTCATATACTGGCTTCTGCCCATCATCAGCCAGTCGTTGTGCAGAAACGGGTTGTATTCGTCGCGTTTCAGCCAGGCCTTGTATGCGGGATCGTTTGAGCGCCCGCGTTTGCGTGCCGGTTTTTTTGTTATTGAACGCAACTGTATGGCTTTCTGTGCTTTTTCAATTGAACGGGTAAAGTCTCCCTGCGGCTGTGGCGCTTTGGGATTGGCTTTGGCCTCGGCCGGATGCAGCAGCACAAGTTGTGAGTAATCATCCTCATAGTTGCGCTCCATGTCCTCAAGTGTCTCCTTGTAGTGCTTGTCGCCGTTATAGTGTATGTTGTATCGGGTGATGAATGCGGTGTACTGACGGGCGGCCGCCGTGTTCTTTTTGCGTGCGTTGCATGCACACAATGCAATCATGGCGATAATCACCAGGACTATCGGCATGAACTGTGATTTTACAGGAAGTCGCTTCATCATTTATATAAAACGGACAGCCGGCTCTCTTATTGTGTGACGCTGGCGCTATCACCGTCTGTGGCCTTGTCCGGACCTGCAACGGCATTTTCTGTCTGTGCAGATGCCGTGTTTTTTGTTGTCACCGGTTCATCGGGATAGCTGATGCGTGAGTGGTACATGTTCATGATGCGCCGTGCAAAGGCTTTCTTGATGATGCCCACGTCGCGGAACGATAGGGGAGAGTCATCATGAAGGCCTTCAGCAATCTGCCCGTCAATGATTTTGTCAACCAGTTCAGTGATTGCTTTCGGAGTGTGGTCTTTGAGTGAGCGTGAGGCGGCCTCAACGGAGTCAGCCATCATCAGCAGTGATGTCTCGCGGCTGCGTGGATTTGGCCCGGGATAGGTATAGGGTGTCGGATCAACCGTTTCATCGGGATTC
>JAUNPQ010000004.1:29917-60123 GCA_030536615.1 Bacteroidales bacterium
TGCCGGCATGCCGTGATGTAGAAATACTTGGCTTTGCCGGCTCCGTGATGCTCGGAGATAAAATTGCGTATCAGCCCGGGCAAGCCTGCTTTCTCGGCGCGTTTCAGGCCGTCGGGAACGTGATTGATGATTATTTCGGCACTGCGCTGGGGGGGCAGTCCGTCGTGTGGATTCACTCCGTGCTGGTTTTCTGTAAAAAACACCGGATTGCTCATTTTGCCTATGTCGTGATACATGGCGCCGGCGCGTACAAGCAAGGTGTTCGCACCGATTTTTCCGGCGGCATCGCCTGCAAGGGTGCTGACAGCCAGCGAGTGCTGGAATGTTCCCGGACATTCGTCGCTGAGCGCACGGAGCAGCGGGGAATTGGTGTCGGCCAGTTCAACGAGCGTGACATTGCTGATGAACCCGAAGACGCGCTCGGCAACAAACATAAGCACGTATGTGAGCGATGTCAGAACAGCGTTGAGCACCAGAAAACCGCACATGCGCCATGAGAAATCGTCGAATGAGCCGTTCATCATGAGTTGTATGGCTATGTACGCGCCCATATATCCGGCGCAGGCAAAGACTGAGGCGCGCAGAATCTGCGAGCGGCGTGTGAGGTCGCGCAGAGAGAACACCACGGCGGCAGCTCCGGCGAACTGTATCATGATGAATTCAAGGGCGAAAGTGGTTGTGACGCCGGCGCAGAGCAGTGCCTCGGTCACGGCAAGCATCAGTGACAGGCGTCCGTTGAAGAATACCAGCGTCAGTACGGGTGCGATAATTATGGGAACAACGCATATCCCTCCGCTGACAATCCTCTCGGCGCCTGCTCCGAGCAGGAAGAACACCGCCATCATGCTCATAAGGAAGCCTACAGCACGTAAATCATTCCATATGTCAGGCTCAAAGAAGTATACATATCCCATGAACACAAGCAACAGGAGAGCAACATACAGTGTCTGGCCAAGCAACAGGAGAAGGTCTGAGCGCTCGGATTCGCCGGACTGCCCGGCCAGAAGTTCTTCATAAGTGCGCAGGTTGGTGAAGTCCTGTGAGGTCACTAACGCGCCGTTGTCAATGATGGTCTGTCCGCGCTGTATCACGCCGCGGTCAATGGTTATCAGCGCTTTGTCGTTGGTATACAGTCTGTTTGTCTCAGCTATGTCACACACAATGTTGGGCTGTAGCAGGTCCGGAAGCCCGGCATTGCGGAACTGTCTGCCCATGTTCTTGAGCCGTGCCAGTGAATCCAGACGGCTGTAAAGGGCGCCAACGGTTGTGAAATTGCCTGTGGAGACCTCACGCAGCACTTTCCCGTCCATCATCCGTGCGCGGCTGCGGCTGAATGTGTTGAATGGCGCAGCAAGGGAGTCGGCCATGACGCCATTGCGGTAGGCGGTGCGGAGCGTGGCGTCCATCTGGCTGAGATAATCTGAGAGATTGTTGCTGAACAATGACAGGAGTCCGTTGGAATTTCCCTGGGATGCAACCTTGTCAGCGGCTTTGATGCGTGCGCCGGCAATCTCAATGATGGTGTCCACGTTTACGCGGCGGTGGGTGTATACCGGTATGAATGTGCTGTTCAGAGAGTCCATGGCAGCTTTCACCGTCGCTGAATCCGGATGGATGGGGACATCAAAGGGCGCTATCAGCTTGGCATAGTTCCAGGGACGTCCTTCCTCATATTTATAATGGCTGACGCTGGGGTGGGGGAAGAAGTATACGATGACTGCCAGCAATCCAACAGCCAGCAGTATGTGTTTGAGCATGTTTGTATTTCTTTGGTCTTTTTTCATAGCCGGTGTCGTTTCTATTGTATGCGTGCGGCGCGTTCCACGCCTTCCACTGTCAGCAGATTGTTGCATAGACGGCTCACAATGGCAACATCCTCAACGCGCACCCACATGTCTGAGTGGAAGACTTCGCCGGTGGCCTCTATGTCAAGGCGGCGCAGGTCAATGTCAAGTTGCGTTGAGATTATGGCTATGATCTCGCGCAATATGCCGTGGCGGTCAATGCCTTCAACACGCACGTGGGCCAGAAATTTCCCTGACGAAACAGCCCAGCGCGTTGACAGTATACGCTGTCCGTAGCCTGCTTTCAGCACCAGGGCGCGCGGGCATGTCAGGGCATGGACCACCACTTCACCGTCATCATCAATGAATCCCATCACCTCATCGCCCGGAATGGGGCAGCAGCAGTCGGCGATCTTGAAGTTGGGCTGCCCGTTCTCATGGCGCAGAACATAGACTTCCTTGGTGTTTATGCGCGGTTTCTCCGCTTTGGGCTGCGGGCTTTGGGCGGATTCGGCATCGGATGTGGCGGGTGTCTGCTCTGTGGTGTTGCGACCGGCTTTACCGAAAGTGGCCACTTTCAGCAACGTTTTCAGGAATGTTTTTTCCTGTTGGACTCCGGGGCGCAAGGTGTCGGCCCACGCATCCTCAAGGAGCGCAGTGCCCGCTCCTATCTGGAATCGGAGTTCATCGAAGTTCTCAATCCCGAATCGCTCCATGAGTTTGTTGTTGGTGGCATTTGACGAGGGCAGACGGTTGCGTTTCAAATAGTCGGCGAGCATGAGCTGCCCTTTGGCTATGACCGGCTGACGTTCACGGCGCAGGGCTGCGCGCAGGCGGCTCTTGGCTTTGCCCGTTTTCAGAAAATCCATCCATTCAGCCTGCGGCTGCTGGGTGTGTGAGGTGAGCACTTCCACCTGATCGCCGCTACGCAGGGTGTGGTTGAGCGGAACAAGTTTGTGGTTGACCTTTCCGGCTATGCAGTGCAGCCCCAGCTCGGTATGCAGCGTAAATGCCACGTCCAGGACGGTGGAATCAGTGGGCAGCGTCAGCAGTTCTCCCTTGGGGGTGAATATCACAATTTCAGAGGCGAACAGGTTGAGCTTAAGCGTGTCCAGAAAATCTATCGCGCTCGGCTCGGGGTTGTCAAGGATGTCTTTGATTGTGCGCAGCCACACTGTGAGTTCGCTTTCTTCCTCGCCCTCGCCTATCTTGTATTTCCAGTGGGCGGCAAATCCTTTTTCGGCAATCTCATCCATGCGCCGGGAGCGTATCTGCACCTCTATCCAGTTGCCGTCCGGGCCCATCACGGTCAGATGCAGGGCCTGATAGCCGTTGGCTTTGGGTGTGGAGATCCAGTCACGTGTGCGCTCCGGGTGCAGCCGGTACAGATCTGTTATGGCGGCATAGATGCTCCAGCACAACTGTTTCTCTTTGGCCGGATCATCGCATTCAAAGACAATGCGCACGGCATAGAGGTCATAGACTTCCTCAAAGGGGATGTGTTTGCTCTCCATCTTTTTCCAGATGGAGTAGCACGACTTGAGCCTCGCCTTGGCCTCATAGACAAGTCCCATTGTGTCAAATTTCTCACGCAGAGGCTCGGCAAAGTCTGTGTATACGGCCTGACGCCGTTCCTCGGATTCTTTGATCTTTTCCGTGATGTCGTGCCATGCCTTGGGATGTTCATACTTGAAGCTGAGATCCTCAAGCTCGGTCTTGATGGCGAAAAGTCCCAGACGGTGTGCCAGCGGAGCATAGATGTACAGGGTCTCGCCGGCAATCTTGTACTGCTTGTTGGGTGCCATTGAGCCGAGAGTGCGCATGTTGTGCAGACGGTCAGCCATCTTTATGAGCACAACGCGTATGTCCTCGCTCATTGTGAGCAGGAGTTTGCGGAAGTTCTCCGCCTGCGCCGAGGCTTTGTCTCCGAATATGCCTCCGCTTATCTTTGTCAGGCCTTCTACAAGCTGTGCTATTTTGGCTCCGAAGTGGCGCTCAATGTCCTCGACAGTATAATCAGTGTCCTCCACCACATCATGGAGCAACGCCGCGCATATTGAGGTTGACCCCAGACCTATTTCCTGCTGGGCGATCTTTGCCACCGCTATGGGGTGAAGTATATAGGGTTCTCCGCTGCGGCGGCGCACACCGGCATGGGCCTGCCTGGCAAAGCGGTAGGCACGTTCAATTATCTCCACCTTCTTGCGGTGGTTGCTGGCCAGATAGCCGTTTAGCACATCGCGGAAAGCTGCCTCGATGATGCGGTCTTCTTCAGGGGTTACTGTTGAATCCGTCTGCATAAATCAATGTGGGATCACTTAAAGTACTACTATGCAATCAAACCACAAATTTATAAAAAATCCAAAACAAAAACGCCATTTAAATCGAAAATGACAAAATTTTCACAAAATCTCACAAAGGCAATTGAGCATTTGCGGATTCTTTTGTGAACATGCCGCCATTAATAGGGACGCGCCACATGTGCCTGTTGGGAGAGGCACATGTGACGCGTATAGATAGGGTATAGTGAATTTTTGTATATGTGTTTGCCTTTACGGGCGGCGATGCTCTGTGTCAGACTTTCACTTCTTTGCCGTCCTCATAGAGGTTCAGGTCAGAGCCTTTGCGGTTGGGGCGTGACAGGAAGAGCGCGTAGAGCAGCAGGTAGGCGCTCAGGCCCACGGGCAGCCAGAATGAGGCGAGGATGCTGTCTTTTGCTATGACACTCTGCAGCAAGGGGAGTATACCGCCACCGCATACCATCACCATGAACAGGCCGGAAGCAAGGTCGGTGTATTTGCCCAGCCCCTCGACTGACAGGTTGAAGATGGCTCCCCACATCACTGATGTGCATATGCCTACAAGGATAAAGAATATGGCATTCACGGGAATTATGCAGCTGAAGAAGCGGAAGTGCGGGGCATCGAAGCCGAAGAAGGGGGCAACGCCCTCGGTGGTGAGTATGCCGAGGATGATAAGGACTATGGCACCAAGTGATGTCACGGTGAGCATTGCGCGGCTGGAGACCACGCTGCCTATCGCTCCGCCGATGAGACGGCCCACGAGCATCAGCAGCCAGTAAACGGCGCATACGCTGCCGGCAATGGCCATGGCGGCCTCTGTGTTCTGTGAGGCCACAATGTTACTCTCGCTAAGATATTGAGTGGTGAGGTTGGCCATGCCTACCTCAATGCCCACATAGAAGAAAATAGCTATTATGCCGAATGTGAAATTGCGGAATTTCAGTGCGCCGGCAATCTTGATATCGGCGGTGTTGCGCGGACCCAGCTCTTTCGGCTCAGGCAATTTTGTGAAGAAGAGCACCAGGAATGCCGCTACAAAGATGGCCATGGCCATGTAGAACACCGGGTTTGCCGATGAGATGGCGCCTATGAGTCCGCCCACAATCATCGGGGCGAGTGTGGCGCCGAGTGAGTTGCAGGTGCCTCCGAACTGCACAAGCTGATTGCCCTGGTTCTGATTCTTGCCCAGTGAGTTGAGCATGGGGTTGACAACGGTGTTGAGCATGCACATCGAGAAACCGGCCACAAATGCGCCGATCAGGTAGATGACCACGGCGGTAGTATCGTTATCTGTCACATAGCCTGAGAGATATGTGATGAACACGCCGGTAAATCCTACGGTAACGGCCCAGAGAGCGGTCACGCGATAACCTTTGTTCTTGAGCAGGATGCCGGCGGGAAGGCCCATCACTGCATAAGCTATGAAGTTGGCGAAGGTGCCCAGCTGTGACATGATGACATTGTTACCTGTCATTTTCTTTATGGTGTCTCCCAGCGGGTTCTGGTAGCCTGTCACAAAGGCTATCATGAAGAAAAGAGCGAACATTATGACTATGGGAAGCACATAATTTTTCTTTTGTTGTGATGACATGGATTGATTGTGTATTAAGGTTGTTAGGTAATAGGTTAATAGTCGTTGGAAATATGTGTGTTTTTGTTTCAGTATTGGCGCTCTCCGAATATCGCCGTGCCTATGCGTACAAGGTTTGCGCCGTGGTCTATGGCCAACGGATAGTCTGTGCTCATGCCCATTGACAGGGTGTCAAAGCCGCGCAGAGCGCTCTCCGGAACCGCGTCTCTGATGCGTTGGAAAGTGCGGGCAATCTCGGCAAAATCGGCATTGATGCGGTCTATATTATCTGTGTTTGAAGCCATGCCCATTATTCCGCATATGTGTGTGGCCTTAAGGCTGTTGAATCCGCCTTGGGCAAAATAGCTGACAAGTTCGTCAGGCATAAATCCGGATTTGGTCTCTTCCTGTGCCACATGGACTTCCATGAGCACCCGTGTGACAACGCCGCGCCGCTCTGATTCACGGTCTATGCATGTCAGTAGCCGCAGTGAATCAACGCTCTCAATCATAGCCGTGTATCCTATGAGTTGTGAGACTTTGTTGGTCTGCAGATGTCCAATGAAGTGCCATCTGATGTCGGCGGGGAGAGCTGCGGCTTTGGGGATGAGTTCCTGCACGCGGCTTTCGCCAAAGATGCGCTGGCCGGCCCGATATGCCTCCATGACCGCATCAGCCGTGTGGAACTTGGAGACGGCCACCAGTTCAACCCCCGGGTGGAGGGTCGTTCTAATGGCTTTCAGATTGTCTGCAATGCTGCTCATGTGGATTGTCACTTGTCCAGTTTCACGCGGAAAACATCCATGAGCGGAGTTTCTGTGATTGACTGTATCTCATAGTCGGCCATAGTGCTTGACATGCCCTCGGTGAAATTCTCAAAGGCTTTTTTGAAATCCGAGGCCTGTACAAGTATGAGTGTGCTGCTCTTCTTCTCAAAGCCTTTCTCGTCAATTGTGATGAAAGCCACTTTCACCAGATACCAGCGGTCGCCGGTCTCGTCATAGAAAATCTCGGTTATTTTTGTGCGTTTCACCGCTGACACGGAGAATTCACCTGATATAAACGGGGTGAGTTCTTCGATTATGCGTGCTTCCGCTTCCGTGAAGCTCAGCGCATCAACAAGATATGGTTCATTGACCTTTTTCACGCTGCCGTTTTCCTGCGTTTTGTCAAAGCGGACCTTACATTCAAACCAGTTTGCCATAATTATGTACGTTGGATGTGATTCAAGAGAATTAATACAGACGCAAAATTACACAAAAAAATTGTAACTTTGCACCCGCAAAACAGAATTGTCCGCGAGGAATGAAGATAGCTCTGATACAAAGCAGGTTAAAAGCCTGGATGTTGCCTATCGCCATGGTTGTGGGAGTTTTCTGCCATGGAGTGATTGACAAGGTGGCGTTTCTGGCGCCATATCTCATTTTTATAATGTTGCTCATCACATTCAGCCGCATAGACCTGCGCGGTCTGCGTGTGACACGCCTATCCTGGCTTTTGCTTGCCATGCAGACCATAGGTGCGATTGCCATGTGGCTGGCGCTTTATCCCGTCAATCCCACGCTTGCGCAAGGTGCTTTTATATGCATATTCTGTCCCACGGCTACGGCGGCTCCGGTCATCACCGGTATGCTTGGCGGAAGTGTGCAACGACTGGTGACTTTCTCACTTATAAGTAACGTTGTGGTTGCCGTCACGGCTCCGATCCTTTTTACAATGATCGGTGAGGGCGATGTCTCTTTTGTGGGCAGTGTCATCACCATCGCGGCAAAAGTATTTCCCCTCATTCTGGCTCCTCTGGCAGTGGCGGTGGTCATGCAGCGCACGGTCCCGGCGCTGCACCGCGTCCTTTCGCAGAGCCAGAGTCTGACTTTCTACATATGGGCTGTCTCGCTGATCATTGTTGTTGGCCGTGCGGTGAGTTTCATGCTCGCCGAGCCGCCCTCGTACATCCCCGTGATGATAGGGCTGGCGGCAGTGTCGCTGGTGGTGTGCTGTGTCCAGTTCCTGATAGGGCGGATCATCGGGCGTCGCTGTGGTGACAGGATTGCCGGTGCTCAGGGTCTCGGACAGAAAAACACCGTGCTTGCCATATGGATGGCTCTCACGTGGCTCACCCCCGTGGCGTCTGTGGCACCTGCCGCTTATGTGGCCTGGCAAAACATAATAAATTCATTGCAGATATATTTCAAGATGCGCCGCAATGGTTGAACTTTTGGCATCCGCGCATGTTTTAGATGTAGACAGATTTTTCTCACATGTGGCATTTCCCGCACAATCATCATATTAATGGACAGTATGTTTGAACGCCTGATGACTCTTCCGCTTTTCCGCGGTGTCACTCAGGAACGTATGGCTGAAATAGTGGGCATTGCCCGGTTTCATTTTCTGAAATATCTTCCCGGCGGCGAATTCATAAAGGCCGGTGACAGTTGCACCCATCTCAAGTTTATTCTTTCAGGATCTGCGCGCATCACCACCTCAAACGCCGACGGCCGTTTCAAGGTGAGCCAGACCCTGATGGCTCCTGATGTCATATGCCCCGATTTTCTGTTTGGCCGCGCCACAACATATCCATGTACGGCGGTGGCTCTTGATACCACCAATATCCTACAGGTTGAGAAAAGTGACTATCTCCGCATCCTCACATCCGATGCCGTTTTCATGTTCAACTATCTCAACCATCTGGCTACCAATGCCCAGAAGACTGTTGATGGCGTATTGTCCATAACCATGGGCAATATTGAGGAACGCATAGCGCTGTGGGTTGTCTGTCTGACCCAGCCATCGGCTGTTGATATAACCCTTGAGGCCCGTCAGCGCGATCTGTGCACTGTTTTCGGGGTGCAGCGCAATTCTTTTGTGGCGGCATTGCAGGGGATGGCAGACCGCGGACTCATCACCTTTGCCCCCAATGTGATAAACATCATTGACCGCCGTGCTATTGCCGCAACACTTCCTGTGGCCCGCGATACCGACTGACCTTCTCTGGGAAAAAAGTTTTGTCAACGGTTCCGGGTGTCTTGACCACTATGTGATACCTCTGTAGCTCTTGTTCTGCAGCGACAGACAAGGATAAATTTGGCATTGCGGTTCCATTCAATACGTATCTCGGAGTTGGGTAATATGTTTCAGAATGCTTGAGTGTTTCAGTAGCATCAATTCTCGAATATAATTAAGTTGCCATGTCTAAAATGTAAAAAATCGCCAGTCGATTATATGTTTTTTGCATAAAATTCGTCAGTGAGGGAAATAATTTCTATATTTGCAGAGGAAATATTGTGAAAGCATGGAAACAATAAATAGAATTCTTCAGGACAAAATTAAAGCTCGTATTGCTCCAAACAAGGCAGTTTTGATATTTGGAGCTCGTCGTGTCGGAAAGACGGTAATGATACGTAAGATTGTGGATAACTACCACGGGCGGACCATGCTGCTTAATGGCGAAGATTATGATACTTTGGCGTTATTAGAAAACCGTTCAATTGCCAATTACCGTCATTTGCTGGAAGGTGTTGACTTACTGGCTATTGATGAGGCACAGAATATTCCTCGGATTGGCAGCGTCTTGAAATTGATTGTTGATGAAATACCGGGCATACGCGTGCTGGCAAGCGGTTCATCTTCATTTGATCTGTTGAATAAAACCGGTGAACCATTGGTTGGCCGCAGCACACAATTTCTGTTGACGCCTTTCTCGCAACGTGAAATCGCACAGACCGAGACTCCGTTTGAGACCCGCCAGAATCTCGAATCCCGACTGATTTATGGTTCTTATCCGGAAGTTGTGATGATGGAGAGTTATGAGCGTAAAACAGATTATCTGCGTGATATTGTCGGCGCATATCTGCTCAAAGATATATTGGCGATTGACGGATTAAAGAATTCGAGCAAGATGCGTGATCTATTGCGTCTTATCGCCTTTCAGCTGGGAAATGAGGTTTCTTACGAAGAATTGGGTAAACAACTTGGCATGAGCAAAACAACGGTTGAAAAATACCTTGATTTATTGGAGAAAGTATTTGTTATCTATCGACTTGGGGCCTACTCGCGTAATCTCCGCAAGGAGGTTACGAAAGCCGGGAAGTGGTACTTCTATGATAATGGTATTCGCAATGCAATTATCGGCGCTTTTTCTCCATTGGCTCTTAGACAGGATGTTGGCGCATTGTGGGAGAATTACATTATTGGAGAGCGACGCAAGGCAAATTTTAATGAGGGTCTGCACAAAGAATTCTATTTCTGGCGCACCTATGATAAGCAGGAAATAGATCTGATTGAGGAATGTGCCGACAGCCTGATCGCATTGGAGTTTAAATGGGGGAACAAAATACCTGCTGTCCCAAAAGTGTTTCAGTCAGCATATCCACATGCTGAGTTTCATGTGGTGAACAGAAACAATTATTTGGAATTTGTTTAGAGAGCATTAATCACCCTCTTGATGTCAATTTATAGTGACATGTATTTAAGTTGGTTGCATATCAGTAAAGTTATGGCGGACAATTATAATGCTGGCGGATGGTTTTGGAGTGGTCAATTGCCAAATTGATTTGGCATTGCGGCCGCTTATTCGTATCTTTGACTATTGTCTTAGATACTCACGTTCGGCAATGTTCAAATAAATTTGGCATTGCGGCCGCTTATTCGTATCTTTGACTATTGTCTTAGATACTCACGTTCGGCAATGTTCAAATAAATTTGACATTGCGCTCACTTATTCGTATCTTTGCATGTAATTTTGCGATATGATATAATCTTTTTTGTTTGGACATGAATACAATAGCGCCCAAGTACGACCCGAGTGCGGTGGAAAACAAGTGGTATGAATATTGGATGGAACACAATCTGTTCCATAGCGAGCCTGACGGCCGTGAACCCTACACAATTGTCATTCCGCCTCCAAACGTCACCGGAATCCTGCATATGGGACATATGCTCAACAACACCATTCAGGATATCCTTGTGCGCCGTGCGCGTATGCTCGGAAAAAATGCCCTGTGGGTTCCCGGCACAGACCATGCGTCGATTTCCACAGAGACCAAAGTCATTGCCAAACTCGCCAAGGAAGGCATAAAAAAGACTGATCTGACCCGTGAGCAGTTTCTGGAGCATGCCTGGGACTGGACACACACCCACGGCGGCATCATCCTTCAGCAGTTGCGTAAGCTTGGTGCCTCATGTGACTGGAGCCGAACGGCTTTCACCATGGATGAGGAGCGTTCACGCGCTATTGTCAAAGTGTTTGTTGACCTGTACCGCAAAGGCCTGATATACCGTGGTCTCAGGATGGTCAACTGGGATCCCGTCAACCGCACGGCCATCAGTGATGATGAAGTATTCTATGAGCAGGAACAGAGCAAACTCTACTATCTGCGCTATTATGTGGCTGATGACCCCGAGGGACGCTATGCCGTTGTGGCTACCACGCGCCCCGAGACAATCATGGGTGACACCGCCATGTGCATCAACCCAAAAGACCCCAAGAACGCATGGCTGAAAGGCAAACGCGTCATAGTGCCTCTGGTGGGCCGCGAGGTGCCGGTCATCGAAGACCGATATGTTGACATAGAATTCGGAACGGGATGTCTCAAGGTGACTCCGGCGCACGACAAAAATGACTATATGCTTGGCAAGAAACACAATCTTGAGAGCATAGACATATTCAACGAGGACGGAACGGTCAGCGAGGCTGCCGGAATGTATGTGGGCCGCGACCGTTTTGACGTCCGCGAGGCCATTGCCGCTGACCTTCAGAAAGCCGGTCTGCTTGAAAAGGTTGAGGACTATGTGAACAATGTGGGGCTCAGTGAACGCACCAAAGTGCCCATTGAGCCGCGTCTGTCCCTGCAATGGTTTGTCAACATGGAGCATTTCGCCAAGCGCTGTCTGGCTCCGGTTATGGATGACCTGATACATTTTGTTCCTGAGAAATACAAGAACACATATCGCATATGGCTTGAGAATATACAGGACTGGTGCATAAGCCGCCAGCTGTGGTGGGGACACCGCATCCCGGCCTGGTACTACACCGCTGCGGATGGCAGCCGGCAGATAGCCGTTGCCGAGAACGCCGAGGAAGCCCTGCTGGAGGCGCGCCGCCAGAGTGGTGATGAGTCGCTGCAGGCTGCCGACCTTGTGCAGGATGAGGGCGCATTGGACACCTGGTTCTCATCATGGCTATGGCCCATAACCCTTTTTGACGGCATCAACAATCCCGGCAATGAGGAGATAAAATATTACTATCCAACCTCAACGCTTGTCACCGGCCCGGACATCATCTTCTTCTGGGTGGCACGCATGATATTCGCCGGATACGAATATGTTGGGCAGATGCCTTTCAAGAACGTCTATTTCACCGGCATAGTGCGTGACTCTCTGGGCCGCAAGATGTCCAAGAGTCTTGGAAACTCTCCTGATCCGCTTGACCTGATCGCCACTTACGGTGCCGATGGCGTGCGCATGGGTATGATGCTCTCCGCGCCTGCCGGCAACGATATACTCTATGATGACAAACTCTGTGAGCAGGGCCGTAACTTCTGCAACAAACTCTGGAACGCATTCCGTCTTGTCAAGAGCTGGGAAGTGAATGCAGATATGCCCCAGCCCGAGGTTGCCGCACAGGCCGACAGATGGTTTGCCGCCAGAATGAGTGCCACGATTGCCGAGGTCAATGATCTTTTTGAAAAATTCCGTATTTCCGAGGCTCTTATGGCCGTTTACCGTCTGGTGCGCGACGAATTCTCGTCATGGTATCTTGAGATGGTGAAACCTGCTTATGGACAGCCCATTGACGCCAAAACCTATGGCTCGGTGCTGAAATTCTTTGACGGACTTCTGCGCATGCTGCATCCGTTCATGCCGTTCATAACCGAGGAGCTGTGGCAGCACATAGCAGAGCGCCGTGAAGGCGAAAGCATAATGTATGCGTCCATGCCTGAAACTGCGGAATATCAGCCCCAGACGCTTGATGACATGGAGACAGCCAAGGAGATAGTGACAGGCGTGCGCGGTGTGCGTGCTGCAAAAAATATCTCGCCTAAGGAAACCCTTGAGCTGAAAGTTGTCGGCGCGGAACTTCCCTGTCAGGTCAGCGATGTGATCGTCAAGCTTGCCAATGTCTCCGGAATCACAGGCAATGCCGTGGCCGATCCCGCAGCCGCCCAATTCATGGTAGGCACCGTGCAGTTCAATGTGCCCGTAACCTCTAACATCGACGTGGCGGCTGAACTTGAGCGCCTCTCAAAAGAACTTGACTATTACATGGGATTTCTTGCAAGTGTGGAGAAAAAACTTGGCAACGAGAGATTTGTGAACAATGCGCCCGCGGCTGTCGTGGAGGCTGAACGCCGCAAGCAGTCAGACGCCCGCTCAAAGATAGAATCAATCCAGGCATCAATAAATGCCCTGAAACAATAAATATCCTCTAAAATAGCCATATGCTTAAAAAAATATCTCTCTTTCTGGTTATCATGGTTGTTGGCACATGCTGTGCATTTGCCCAACAGGACGCTATCCGTTGGCGTACAACCGTCAAGATGACCAACGCCACTGAAGGCGTTCTGACTATCCGCGCACTTGTTGGCGAAGGCTGGCATCTGTACGGTACAAAACTTCCCAAAGGAGGGCCGAAACCTACCGTTCTGGATTTCTCGGCCTCCAAAGGAGTGAAGTTTACCGGCGAATTCAAACCGTCTGCCATACCGGTAAAAAAGCACGATGAGATGTTCGGACTCACCTTATCATGGTGGGATAAGAATGTCACATTCACGCGTCCTTTCCGTCTGACAGGCCCGAAAGCCGATGCTGTCATTGAAGGTAAGATAACCTATATGGGCTGTAACGATGATAATTGTCTGCCGCCCAAGACACAGACGGTGCGTCTCAACATAAAGTGAAACCATTGATAGATTTCAGAATATTATGACAGAAAAGATTAGACGTGGCCTGTTGCTCGTGCTGATGGCGTTTGCAGCAGTTGTCATGTCTGTTGCCCAGATAGCCGATCCGGTGAAATGGACAGCCGAGATTGTTCCGGACAACGCCACGACAGGACATGTTGTCTGGAAAGTGACCGTTCAGTCCGGTTATCATATTTATGGTCCGGAAGCTGTACCTGACGGACCCATCCCCACCACCATAACTGCCGATGAACCGACAGGCCTGACATTTACCGGTCCGCTCGAGCCATCGGTGGCTCCCACAAAAATCGTTGACAAGACATTTGCACTTACGCTCACGGAATGGACGGGAACAGTCACATTCCGCCGGGCTTATCGTCTTGAGAATGGAGTTGGCGGTGTGACACTCAACAGCCATGTGCGCTACATGGCCTGCTCAGACAAAACCTGTCTGCCTCCTAAGACAGAGACATTCAGTCTTGTGATAGGCACGCCGCAGCCGGCTGACAGCACTGCACAGAAAGCTGTGGTGACCGATGTTCCGCAGACAACTCCTGCAGTACCCGCACAGACCGCAGAAGAGAAAGACTGGTGGGCCCCGGTTGACACTGATAACTCTGATTTTGTCGTTTCCCATACGGACGCAACATGGATGTCATTGCTCCTGATGGGTTTTCTGGGAGGTCTGCTGGCGCTCCTCACTCCATGTGTGTGGCCAATGATTCCGATGACACTCTCTTTCTTCCTGAAAAAGAGCAAGAAGCGCAGTCGTTCCGTACTTGACGCGGTGATCTACGGAATATCCATAATCGTGATATTCCTTGTGCTTGGCATTGCCATAACAATGATATTTGATGCCGGCAAGCTGAATGACATAGCCACAAGCGCTGTGTTCAATCTCATATTTTTTGCCTTGCTGGTGCTTTTCGCCATCTCATTCTTTGGCGCATTTGACATAAAACTGCCCTCAAAATGGAGTACGGCTACAGACGGCAAGGCTGAACGAAGTTCCGGCCTGTTGAGCATATTCTTCATGGCATTCACGCTTGTGCTTGTCTCTTTCTCATGCACAGGTCCCATCATAGGCACATTGCTTGTCGAAGCAGCTTCAAACGGGTCAATCGTGGGCCCGGCCATCGGAATGGGTGGCTTCGCATTGGGACTGGCATTGCCGTTCACACTGTTTGCCATCTTCCCGTCGCTGCTCAAGGAAATGCCCCGCTCAGGCGGATGGATGAACTCCGTGAAAGTGGTGCTTGGCTTCATAGAACTTATTCTTTCACTTAAATTCCTCTCGGTGGCTGACCTTGCCTATGGCTGGGGAATTCTTGACCGTGAAGTGTTTGTGTCAATCTGGATAGTGCTGTTTGTGCTGTTGGGCATGTATCTGCTCGGCAAACTGCGCTTCAGCCATGACTCTGACAAAGGTCACACATCGGTGGGCGGTTTCTTCCTTGCCGTGGCGGCGTTCTCATTCGCTGTCTATCTTGTCCCCGGTCTGTGGGGCGCTCCGCTGAAAAGCATCAGCGCTTTCGCACCGCCGTTGTCAACACAGGATTTCAATCTCTATGGGGGTGAGTTCCATGAGTTTGATGATTATGACGAGGGTATGCGCTATGCGCGGGAGCATAACAAGCCGGTACTGCTTGACTTCAGCGGGTATGCATGCGTGAACTGCCGCAAGATGGAGGGCGCTGTCTTTGATACCGATGCAGTGCGCAATCTGATTGAGAAAGATTATGTCCTCATAAAGCTCATGGTTGACGAGAAAACCGGACTGACAAGGCCGTATGAAGTTGAAGAGAATGGCAAAAAACTGACCATCAGCACTGTGGGAGAGCAGTGGAGCTATTTGCAACGCTACAAGTTCGGCATCAATTCGCAGCCCTATTACGTGCTCCTTGACAATGAAGGCAATCCCCTTGCCAAGCCGCGGGTCTATGACGAGAATGTGGATGCGTTTGTGAAATGGCTTGAGGATGGAGTGAAAGTTTATGCTGACCGACAGGCCAATCCTTAAAATAAACATCCTCTAAAATGAGACACACCCGTAACGAGAAGACAGAAGCGCTTGGCAGAGTGATTGACACTCTTGACATTCTGCGCGTGAAATGCCCCTGGGATGCCAAACAGACCAATGAGAGTCTGCGGGCAAATACCATTGAGGAAGTCTATGAACTGGCCGGCGCACTTTTGTCAGGGAACAACGACGAGATACGCAAGGAATTAGGCGATGTGCTGTTACATATACTCTTTTATTCCAAGATAGGCGAGGAAAAAGAAGCATTTGATATAGCCGATGTAGCCGATGCCCTGAACAGCAAGCTCATATTCCGGCATCCGCATGTGTTTGGCGACGTGAAAGTTAAGGACAGTCATAACGTGGAGACCAATTGGGAGCAGATAAAGCTGCGCGAAAAAGGCGGAAACCGTACAGTTCTGGCCGGTGTCCCCGAGGCATTGCCGGCCCTGATAAAGGCTTGCCGTGTCCAGGAGAAAGCCGCAAATGTCGGCTTTGACTGGGAGAACCGCGCCGACGTGTGGGCGAAAGTGCGTGAAGAGGTCACCGAGGTGGAGGCTGAGATAGAGAACATGGATCATGACCGGCTTGAGAGTGAGTTCGGTGACCTGCTGTTTGCCGTGGTCAATGCCGCACGTCTTTATAAGGTTAATCCTGACAATGCGCTTGAACGCACAAACAGGAAATTCATAAGCCGTTTCAACCACATAGAAAAGCGCGCCGCCGAACAGGGGCGCCGTCTGGCAGACATGACTCTTGCTGAAATGGACGCTCTGTGGAATGAGGCCAAGACTCAGGAAAAGTGAAAGTATGCATCACCGAGAAACCGAGTGTGGCCCGCGACATAGCGGCTATTCTCGGCGCCACGACGCGTCGGGACGGGTATTTTGAGGGTGGGGGATACTGTGTTACATGGACATTCGGACACCTGTGCACACTCAAGGAACCCGCTGACTATACCCCCGCCTGGAAGCATTGGAGTCTTGTGGCACTCCCCATGATACCGCCGAAATTCGGTATAAAACTTATTGCTGACAAAGGGATAGAAGCACAGTTCAAGGTAATAGAGAATCTTGTCAGGGATGCCGATGAGGTTATAAACTGCGGTGATGCCGGTCAGGAGGGCGAGCTGATACAACGCTGGGTAATGCAGAAGGCACATGTGAAATGCCCCGTGCGGCGTCTATGGATATCCTCGCTTACAGATGAATCGATACGCAATGGCTTCAAAAGCCTGAAACCGTCGGCTGATTTTGATAACCTTTATTATGCCGGATTGTCACGTGCCATAGGTGACTGGGTTCTTGGGCTCAACGCCACGCGCCTATACACATTGAAATATACGCGTGAGCGTCAGGGTGTGCTTTCTGTGGGACGCGTGCAGACGCCCACACTGGCGCTGATAGTGGAAAGGCATCGCCAGATAGAGAATTTCCGGCCCGAAGACTTCTGGGAACTTAAAACAGAATATCGTAATGTGACATTCAATGCCACATCAGGACGCTATAAAACCGAAGCCGAGGCACAGGAGGCATTGAATCATGTTGCAGGAGGCCTTTTTGTGGTCAAAGATGTAACGGAGAAACGCGGACGCGAGGCCCCGCAACGGCTTTTTGACCTGACATCATTGCAGGTTGAGTGCAACAAGCGCTGGGGATGGTCAGCTGACGAGACTCTCAGACTTATACAATCGCTTTATGAGAAAAAAGTGACAACATATCCGCGTGTCGACACAACCTATCTTAGCACTGACATCTATCCGAAAGTGCCGGAAATACTGCGGCGCATGACACCCTATGCGGCAGTGACGGCGCCTGTTTTGGCCGTAAAAATACCCAAAAGCAAAAAGGTATTTGACAACGCAAAGGTCACTGATCACCATGCCATTATCCCTACCGGCGAGTCACCGACTGTGCTTGCGGGCAATGAACGACAGCTTTATCATCTTGTGGCCATGCGGTTTATCGGCGCGTTCTATCCTGATTGTGTCTTTTCAACAACCACGGTGCTGGGAAGTGTGAAAGAAACGGAGTTCAAGGCAACCGGAAAAGTTATTATCGAACCGGGGTGGCGCGTGCTTGAAAAAAATCAGGATAAAACGGTGCAGGGGGCGGCCAATCCGGAGCAGACAGGCAGCGAGGTGGAACTGCCGATGTTTGTTGCCGGCGAAAGTGGCCCGCAGACTCCGGGCCTTGTGAAAAAGACCACGCAACCCCCCAAACCCTACACCGAGGGCACATTGCTACGTGCCATGGAAACTGCCGGCAAAACCGTTGATGACGAGGGCCTGCGCGAGGCAATGAAAGAGAACGGCATAGGCCGTCCGTCAACACGCTCGGCAATAATCGAGACACTCTTCAAGCGCCGTTACATACGCCGTGAACGTAAGAACATAGCAGTCACACCATCAGGAATAGCTCTTATTGACACCATACATGACCAGCTTCTGAAGAGCGCCAAACTCACCGGCATCTGGGAAAATAAACTCCGGCGTATAGAACGGGGTGATTATCAGGCAGCCGAGTTCATGACAGAACTGAAAGAGATGGTGACCTCGCTTGTTGACAATGTCCTCAAAGATAATTCAGGAGAGTATATCCCGGTTGAAAAAGAACCGGACACGCCGGCAAAAAACACCGGCAAGACACCCTCGAAAGGACAGCGCGGCAACAAAACCGCAAAGACAGCAAAACCGCGTGTTCCCGGAATCAAAGACCTCAGCGAAGTGAAATGTCCTCTCTGCGGACAGGGACACATCCTGAAAGGGAAAACGGCCTACGGATGCTCGCGTTACACCGCCGGTTGCGCATTGCGGTTGCCGTTTGTCGAGTATCCGGACACACTTACGCCGGCACAGCTGGCCCGGAAACTGTCCAAAAAGAAGTAGACTATGGACTGGCAGTATGTTATAGTCGGAATAATAGTAGCCGCTGCGGTAATTGTGCCGGTTCTGCGGGTGATCATCCGTCGGCGTCGGTCACGTGATGCCTGCGGCAACAAGCCATCCGGATGCTGTGGTTGTCCGTTGGGAGACTCATGCAAAAAGAGGTTCTGAGGCTATCATGCATCTTTTGCAACTGTGAGGAAAGTCATCGTAATAACCGCGACACATCATTGTATTTCTCTCCGGAAACCGGACTGTCGGAGATTTTTGGCATAATGGCGAAAAATATGTAACTTTGTGGTGAAAAACAAGCCCATGGCAAACACTGATTCTCCACGCCACGACACCATGTATCACTTTGGCATTGCCCTCAGTGGAGGCGGTGCGCGCGGAATAGCCCATGCCGGCGCTCTGAAAGCGCTTGAGGAATGCGGTCTGCGTCCCGATGTGATTGCCGGCGTGAGTGCAGGTGCTGTCATCGCCGTGATGTATGCCGGAGGAGTGTCGCCCGAGGCTATGCTTGAACTTTTTGAGGGAATGAGTTTCAGCAATATGGTCGAGTTCAGGCTTGGAGGCGGCGGTCTTTTCAAAATAGACAAGTTCAAGCGCAAAATACTCCATTCCATATCCCCGGCCAGAAATCTCGAGGACCTGCGGGTGCCCGTATACATAGGAGCCACAGACCTTGACAACGGGCGCAGCGAATATTTCACAGAAGGACAGATCGGTGACCGCGTCATTGCCTCATGCTCCATTCCCGTTCTCTTCAAGCCGGTGAAAATCAACGGAGTCAATTATGTGGACGGTGGAGTGCTGCGCAATCTGCCGGCACGGGTGCTGCGTGACAAATGCCAGAAACTGATAGGGATAAACGTAAGCCCCATGACTCCATACAAAAAGACAAGCAACTCCGTCATTGACGTGGCCATGCGCTCCTACAATCTCATGTCGCGCCATAATCAGGAAGAGGATCAGGAACTTTGCGATGTGGCCATAGAAATGCGCGACATATCGGCTTACGGCGTATTCAATCTCAAGGACATAGAGAAAGTTTTCAACAGCGGATATGTGAATACACGCGCTGCATTGCGTAAATCCGGCTGGTGGCCGTCCAGACACAAGTAAAAAGACAACATGAAATCAGATACTCCAAAGACAACAAAGAATCAGAAAAGCGGCGGCAGTGAACGCCCGGTCATCTATCAGCTGTTGCCTCGGCTTTTCACGAACTATTGTCCCGATCCCGTTCCCAACGGGGCCATATACCGCAACGGCTCAGGCAAGCTCAATGATATAACCGGCAAAGTGCTTGGATACATAAGCGCGCTCGGTGCCACCCACGTGTGGTATACAGGCATCATAGAGCATGCGCATGATGCCGACTATACACGCTTCGGCATAGCCCGCAACAATCCCCATGTGATAAAAGGAAAAGCCGGCAGTCCATATGCTATAACAGACTATTACGACATAGATCCGGATCTGGCTGTCGATGTGCCACGGCGCATGGCTGAATTTGAGGAACTTGTGGAGCGCACACACAAGGCTGGTCTGAAAGTCATCATGGATTTTGTTCCCAACCACGTGGCGCGCCAATATGCGTCAGACAGCGCCCCGGCCGGAGTGCGTGACCTTGGCGCGGACGATGATACTGACATGTTCTTCAGTCCCG
This sequence comes from Bacteroidales bacterium, assembly GCA_030536615.1. Lineage (GTDB taxonomy): Bacteria > Bacteroidota > Bacteroidia > Bacteroidales > Muribaculaceae > CAG-873. Next base: position 50,049 of record JAUNPQ010000004.1, read on the forward strand.
CCAACAACTTTTACTATATACCGCGGCAGAAATTCTCGCCACACATTCCACTCGGCTCAGGTGCTGACGAGTACATAGAGTTCCCCGCCAAAGCAACGGGCAATGATTGCTTCACGGCCTTTCCCGGTCCCAATGACTGGTATGAGACTGTCAAACTCAACTATGGCATTGACCCCTCAAACGGCAGCCGCCACTTTGACCCGATTCCCGACACATGGCACAAAATGCTTGACATACTCATGTTCTGGGCCTCCAAAAACATTGACGGACTTCGTTGTGACATGGTGCATATGGTGCCTGTGGAGTTCTGGCACTGGGCCATAGGACAGGTCAAGGCAAAATATCCGGCTCTGATATTCATAGCCGAGATATATGATGTGGGCCTTTACCGGCCATATATTGACTACGGAGGCTTTGATTATCTGTATGACAAGGTCACGCTCTATGACACATTGCGCGACATAGAGTGCGGAGACCGTTCCGCCGCCCAGCTGACATCGTGTTGGCAGACTGTTGAAGGAATAGGCGCGCATATGCTCAATTTTCTTGAAAATCATGACGAGCAGCGCTATGCCTCGGCGCAATACGCCGGACGTGCCGACACTGTTTTGCCTGCTCTCACTGTCAGCGCCACCCTGGGAAAGGGAGCCATGATGGTGTACATGGGTCAGGAGATTGGAGAGCCAGGCGCCGATGCCGAAGGATTCAGCGGACATGACGGACGTACCACCATTTTTGATTACTGGAGTCTGGACACTCTCAGGCGAGCCCTTGACGGTGGCAGCTGTTCAGGCAGAAACCTCACGAATGCCGAAAAAAGTCTGCGAGACACATACAGTGCCATTCTGCATCTTGTAAATGGTGACGGAGCTGTAAATCACGGACTGTTCTTTGACCTTATGTATGTCAACTATGACAATCCCTGCTTCAATCCCCATCGCCAGTATGCATATATGCGTGCCACTGCCGATGAGACATTGATTATAGCCGTCAATTTTGGCGGCAGTGACGCTCCGGAGACCCGGGTGGTCATTCCTGCCCATGCATTTCAGATACTTGGCACACCGCGGCGGCGTTATCGTGCCACTGACCTGATAAGCGGCCGCACGGCGATGCTGACACTTGCCGACAACGCGGCCATCCCCGTGCCTCTTACCTCTCATGGAGCAGTGATATGGAGACTTTCACATAAATAACCGATCACATTTAATGACTGATGGACAGATGGTTAATATAATGTTGAAAAGAAAGACGCGGCTCTATTGCAAAAGAAACTGATAAGCATTAACTTTGTTCCTTGAAATACAACCCCAATCAATTCCATTGTCTGTGACTTATGAACACAACAACACCCTTTAAAATTTTCAGCGGTACAAGTTCACGTTATATGGCTGAGGAAATCTGCAGAGACCTCGGAGTGGAACTTGGCAAGATGAAAGTAGAACACTTTGCTGACGGAGAGTTTGAAGTATGTTTTGAAGAGACCATCCGCGGTTGCGAAGTGTACATAGTTCAGTCCACTTTCCCCAATTCCGACAACCTCATGGAGCTGCTGCTGATGATTGACGCCGCCAAGCGAGCCTCAGCTGCGTCTGTCATAGCGGTGATGCCCTATTTTGGCTGGGCACGTCAGGACCGCAAGGACAAGCCGCGCGTCTCTATCGCCGCCAAGCTTGTCGCCGACCTTCTGACCGCAGCCGGCGCTGACCGCGTGATAACCATGGACCTGCATGCCGACCAGATACAGGGATTCTTCAACATCCCTCTTGACCACCTGTATGCATCGTGTGTGTTTATACCTTACATACAATCATTGAATCTTGACAACCTGACGCTTGCCAGTCCTGATGCCGGTGGCGCCAAGCGTGTCAACAGCTATGCGAAATATCTGGGCGTACCCTATGTGCTGTGCCACAAACAGCGCGCCAAAGCCAATGTCGTGGCACAGATGACAATTATCGGAGATGTGCAGGACAAGAATGTCATCCTTATTGATGACATGGTTGATACCGCAGGTACAATCACCAAGGCCGCAGACCTGATGATGGCTCAGGGGGCACGTTCCGTCAGAGCGTTGGCAACACATGCCATAATGAGCGATCCCGCATCACAGCGTGTCACCGACAGCGCCCTTACAGAGATTATCTTCACAAACTCCATCCCCTACAACAAAGGCTGCAAGAAAGTTACCATTCTCTCAGTGGCACATCTTTTCGCCGATACCATAAGGCGCGTGCATGGAAACGAATCAATATCTTCGCAATATCTGATCAAATAAAGTCATGATGCCGGTGACATCCGGTAGCTGCGCATAGACACTGCCGCCGCTCTTTTAATATTTTTAAGAGTGGTGGCAGTGGTTTATTTTGATTATGTGGCTGAAATGGCGTAAATTTGTGGCAATAATGTCATAACAGAACTTTTACCAATCATAAAGCGCGTGAGAATACGTACATTTCTGGCTGTCGGCGCCATATGCGCTGTTGCCATCGTGACAATAGCCCGCAACAATATTGCTGAGGAAGTGGCCTGGACCATTGGTGATGACCCCATATATAAATCAGAGATAGAGCAGACCTATCAGGACATGCTTCAGGACCGTCTTCCGATAAAGGGAGATCCCTATTGCGCAATACCTGAGATGATGGCCATACAGCGGCTGTATATTCATCAGGCTGATATAGATACCGTTACCGTTCCTGATGCTCAGGTCAACCAGCAGGTTGACGGTCAGATAAACTTTCTGATCTCAAATCTGGGAAGTAAAGAAAAAGTTGAGGAATACTTCCGCAAGTCAATGCCTGAAATACGTGAATATTATGCCGATAACATCCGTAACCGCTATCGCGTGCAGCAGGTGCAGTCCAATCTCACCAAGAACATAAAAGTGACGCCCTCAGACGTGCGCCGCTACTTTGACAAACTCCCCCTTGACTCAATTCCCGGAGTGCCCCTGAATGTCGAGGTGCAGATAATCACCATCAATCCCAACATCCCGCGTCAGGAGATTGAGGATGTCAAAGCGCGCCTGCGTGACTATGCCGAACGTGTGAACCGCGGCGAGAGTGAGTTCTCCACACTTGCCATCCTTTACAGCGAAGCCCCTGAGGGCGCACGGGGTGGCGAGACCGGTTTTGTGGGCCGCGCCATGCTTGCCCCTGAATATGCAGCGGTGGCCTTCAATCTCAATGATCCCAAGAAAGTCTCCAAAATAGTTGAGACAGAATATGGCTATCACATCATACAGCTCATTGAGAAGCGCGGCGACCGTATCAATACACGTCACATCCTTCTGCGCCCTAAAGTCAGTGACAAAGACCTTACGGACGCCTCAGTGCGCCTTGACTCACTGCGCAACGACATCCTTGCCGGGAAAGCCACGTTTGAGGAAGCCGCCGCAGTTGTGTCACAGGACAAGGATACACGCAACAGCAACGGTGTGATGGTGAATGCGGAGACCGGTACAACACATTTCGAGATGTCACAGCTGCCGCAGGAAGTTGCCAGAGCCGTTGCATCACTGCAGCCCGGAGAGATCTCGAAGCCCATAATCATGAAAGATCCCAAACGTGACCGTGACATTGTGGCGCTTGTGAAACTGACAAACCGCATAGATGCCCATCGTGCCAACCTCAGGGACGATTTCCAGCTTATCAAAGGCATGTATGAGAACAGCACAAAGCAGAAAATTCTTTCTGACTGGCTTGAGAAAAAAATAGCAGAGACATATGTCAGGATTGAGGACGGCTGGCGCGGCTGCGAGTTTGAACACAAAGGCTGGATTAAGACAAACTGACTGACATTCCGATAGCTGACTTCTACTTTTCAACGTTGTGAAAAAAAGTCGCCTGCTGATATTGGCTATTCTGACATCGCTGTTTGCTGCAGCGGCGCTGCCGGCCATCATGGCACAGAACAGCCGCACACAGCGTCGGCATGTCAGGATCGCACCTCAGATTCCGCAGGCTGACCGTCGCAAAGACGGCAGAGTGATTCTTGAACGCGCCGACCGCCTGACCCGTGCGCTCAATGACCAATATATGGTTGTGACCGGCAATGTTGAATTCTCAAAGGGAGCCATGCTGATGTTCTGTGACAGCGCACACTACTATCCCGAAGAAGGTTCAATGGACGCTTTCGGGAACGTGCGCATGGAGCAGGGTGACACCCTTTTTGTATATGCCGATGAGCTGAACTACAGCGGTCCGCAGGAAGTTGCCTATCTTTACAGTGATGACCCTAAGCGCCCCGTACGGCTCATAAATCGTGATGTGAAACTTGAGACAGACGTTTTCACCTATGATCTGTACCGTGAGATAGGGTTTTACAACACCGGAGGAGTCCTGACTGACAGACGTAACCGCCTGACAAGTATTGAGGGTGAATATATACCGTCAACAAAAGAGGCTAACTTCTATACGGGCGTACATCTCAAGTCGTTGCGCGACAATGACACACTTGATATATACACGGACAGCCTCTATTATAATACCTCCACACACATTGCCGAGTTCACATCCCCGACACGCATAGTGAACGGGCAGGGGGATATCACATCGACTGACGGCATCTATAACACGGCAACCGAGTATGCCGAGCTATATGCCCATTCTCTGGTGCGTACCCGGCGTGGCACAACACTTGAAGGAGACACGTTGCTTTATGACCGTGTTACCGGGCGCGGTGAGGCTTTCGGAAATATGATGCTTGTGGACAGCGCACGCCAGTCGGCACTGAAAGGCAATTATGGATATTATGACGAGATTGTGGACAGCGCATATGTTACCGGCCGCGCTCTTGCAATGGAATATTCAAAAGGTGACACTCTCTACATGCATGGACGATACATAACGTCAGTCCTCAGAATAGATTCACTGAATGTCCCCAATCCCGTGGACTCGCTTCCTGACTTGGTACGTCCCGACAGCACGCACGTTCTCAACGCGTGGCCCAGAGTGAGATTTTATCGCACAGATCTTCAGGGCATATGTGACTCCATGGCGTATGTGGAGCGCGATTCCATGCTCTACATGCACCGCCACCCGGTGGTGTGGAGCGAGGACCGTCAGATATTCGGCAATGTGATAAATGTGCATATGAATGATTCCACGGTGGACCGCGTGCATCTGCCCGATTTTGGATTTAGCGCCCAATATATAGAGGATGATTTCTATAATCAGCTTTCAGGCAAAGAAATGGTCGCTTTGCTTGAGAACGGGACCATGCGGAGACTGGATGTTAGCGGAAATGTCGAGGCTATCTTTTTCCCTGAGGAAAATGACTCTACAATCAACAAGATGGTCTCTGTGCAGAGTTCATTCATGACAGGCTGGTTTGAAAACGGACAGTTGCACCGCATGAAGATGTGGCCCGAGAGTCAGGGCGTGGCCACCCCATTGTATCTTGCACGGCGGTCAATGCTGCTGTTGCCTAAATTTCACTGGTTCGGCACGCTCAGACCCAAGAATGCCGATGATGTTTTTGTGGTGTCGCCGGAAATGGATGCTCTGATGGGAGGAGAGACGGATCCCACCGCAGGCGCTCCGACGAAAGTTGATGCGGAAAAGCCTGACAGCGTGGAAGCAATGGAAATATCCGTCCCGGAGAGTCCGGAAGAGGATAATGGAGGTGAATGATTCCATAAAGACAGAGGTATATGCTTTGGCCGATTCCGGCGCTGTGGATGATGCCGTGCGCCTGAGCGGTGAGGAACTTGCACGTGCCGACAACCGTTGGCGTGTGGCACACAACAAGGTAAATCCGGAAAGTGTCATCCGGTTGAAAGAAGCGGTCTCCCTTGCCGTAGTCCATGCAGACATGCTTATGCGCGCACAGCTTTATCGTGACGCATATGCCACGGTGGTCACAACGCTCATGAGTCTGTCAATGGAGAAAGATATCCGTCCCGTGGAACTGGCTGATGACATGCTTGCTCTTACGGCCATAGCGACAATGGCGCTTGATGCATTCAGTGACACCATTCCCCACGATGAAGTGACTGAACGTCATTTTCCGGTAATCACTATATATTGCGCATCAATGCTCTACGGATGGTATGCACACGCCGTCCGGAATGGTGGAGAAAAGTCTGTATGGCTTGCGCGTGTCACATCCTTGTTGCGCACCCTTATACGTGCCGGGGTGGTGCAGTGGCCCGAAATTGAGGTGGAGGGCCGGTGCGTTACTGTCACTGACATTGCAGCGCTGTCTGCTGATCTGGCGGGGCGTTCGCTTGCTATAGGTCTTCTTTGAAAATGGCAAGCCATTCGCGGAAATTGCGGGCTGTGCGTATCTTGCGTGCAATGCCTATTGCCAGACCTATGACCAGTCCTACGATGGCACCTGTCAGTATCGCCATGTCACCTGTCTGCCATATCTCATAAAAGAAAAAGGACAGAACAGCAACAGCACATCCTATTCCCACATATTCAAGGTTCTGATGTGCGCGGTTGAGTTGGGAGATCTTCCTGACCGCCTCAATGACCGGAAGCTCGTAATAGCGTGAATTCCTCAATTTGTATGAAAGAATGAATGACGGAATGGCCATGCCCAAACCGAAAAGTGCATAGACAACGCACAGCCAGATGCTTACAGGCACTATCCGGTAAAGTTCAAACGACATGGGAATCATAGCCACACCGATTATTGATGACAGCAGATATCGCCGTGCCAGCCGCCTGGGAAGTGTAAGCTTGCGTTCGGCAGCATGAAGTTTTTTCATCACGTGGTCCGGAGTCTTTTCAAAACTCTCTCCGGTTCCCAGTGACTGCCAACGCTGCATGAGGTGGGCAAGGTCATTATCCCCGTTGCTGTCAGAGTGTGTTATATATGGATTTTCGTGATTCATATAGGAATATTTTTTGACATTTCTTTGAGCTTCTCCTTTGCCCGGAACAAGCGTGTGGCCACATTGCCTTTTGTTAGACCTGTGACGGAGGCGATCTCCTCATAGCTTTTCTCATCAAGGCGCATCATCACAATGGCTTTCTCCAGATCATCCAGATTCGCTATCATTCGGTACATCTGTTTCAGAAATTCGGCATGCTCACTGTCATCACCTGTCACCAGATGCAATGCCTCGTCAATGTCGGCATGTCTGGCATGACGGCGATTGCGGCGTATCCATGAGATGCATGTGTTGACCGTAGTACGGTAGATCCATGTTGATATGGCGCTGTCACCCCTGAAACCGTCCATGCCGCGCCAAAGATTGGCCATCGTTTCCTGATAAAGGTCGTCGAAAAGATAGTCAGGACCGGCATACATGAAACATACTCTGCGCACAACACAGTCGTATTGCGCCAATATGTCCATGAACCGCTGCTCTTTGTCGCTGTAGGTATGTCTGGCAATGCTCATCCCGGATGTGAATACATACGTTAGACGCGGCAGATGTCTTAAAATTACTTGGAATTGATTTTTTTTTCGGTCTGTATAGCTTTTTTAATTGTGGCGGCTATTGCCTCGCTGTCCATGCCGCATTGCCGGCGCAGTTGTCCGATGGTCCCTTGTCTGACAAAGACGTCGGGAATGCCTATGGCATATAATGGGACTTCCGCGCTGTTGGCTTTCATCCATGCGGCGGTGACAGAATTGAGGCCCCCGATTATCGAACCGTCCTCGACGGTTATCACCGGCACTCCCTTTGAGCATGCCTGATGCAGTATGTACTGATCAACAGGCTTGAGATAGATCATGTCATAGTGTGCCACGGTGATACCCTCATCGGCAAGAGTCTCAACCGCCCGGATCACCTCAGAGGCTATCGGGCCTATGGACAGCACAACAGCATCGTTGCCGTCTGTGACAAGGCGTCCTTTTCCTGGCGTCAGAATCTGCGGATCACCCTCTGCAGGGAAGTCGTCGGCATTTCCGCGTGGATAGCGTATGGCAAAAGGTCCGTTGGCTGAGGAAAGAGCCGTGAAAAGCAGATTGCGCAATTGTGTGGCCGTGGATGGGGCGGCGATGGTGATTCCGGGAATGGCATTGAGATAGGCCATGTCATAAGTGCCGTGGTGCGTCACACCATCCTCACCCACCAGTCCGGCGCGGTCAATGGCAAAGACAACAGGCAGTCCCTGTATGGCAACATCATGGATGATATGGTCATAGGCACGCTGTAGGAAGCTGGAGTATATACCCACAACGGGCAGAAGACCTTCTTTGGCCAGACCGCCGGCAAATGTAACGGCGTGGCCTTCAGAAATGCCGACATCAAAAACGCGGTCAGGCACTGCCTCCTGCATGGTTGATATTGACGTGCCTGTGGGCATTGCCGCCGTGACAGCAACAATGCGGCTGTCTTTTTGGGCAAACTCAAGCAGTGCGTTTCCAAAAACGTCCTGGAACTTAGGGATATCACACTTTCCGGAAACCCGTTGCCCTGAGACAGGATCAAATTTTCCCGGAGCATGCCAGTTTGCGGGATCCGCTTCGGCAGGGGCATATCCTTTGCCTTTGACTGTGCGCAGATGCAGAATCTTGGGGCCGTCCATATCGCGGATATCGCGGAAAACTTTTACAAGTTTGCAGACATCATGGCCGTCAAACGGACCGAAATAGCGGATATTAAGGCCCTCGAATATATTCTGGCTGCCACCAAGCAAAGCCTTAAGCGCATTGTTGAACCGCAACACCAGTCCCCGGCCGTTCTCGGTGATCAGCTTATGCCTGCGCATGAAATTATACGTCTTGTAGCGCAGACTGTTGTAACGCCGCGATGTGTTGATATGTGCCAGATAAGAATGAAGGGAGCCGACATTGCGGTCAATGCTCATGTCATTGTCATTTAGCACAATAAGAAGATTGTTGGGCGTGTTAGCGGCGTTGTTGAGCCCCTCGAAGGCCAGACCGCCACTGATGCTGGCATCGCCGATGACAGCCACCGCGCGACGCTTGGTGTTGCCTGACAGTCGCGCCGCCACAGACATTCCTAATGCCGCTGATATGGAGTTTGACGCATGGCCGGCCGTGAAAGTATCATATCCGCTTTCATCCGGGGTGGGGAATCCGCTCAGACCGCCCATTTTTCTGTTTCCGGAGAATGACTCACGGCGTCCCGTGAGCAGTTTGTGTGGATAAGCCTGATGTCCCACATCCCACACAATCCTGTCATCGGGCGTATCAAATACATAGTGCAGAGCCACCGTGATCTCCACAGCGCCCATGCTGGATGCGAAATGCCCCGGATTGTTGCTCAGTTGCTCAATGAGGAAAGCGCGTATCTCATCGCACAATTCAGGCAGACTCTCGACAGGGAGTTTGCGGAGATCGGCCGGAGAATCAATACCGTCCAGTAAAGTGTATTTTTTTACAGGCATCATACTATCCTGCAAAATTACAAAAAATACAATAAAAACGCCATAAAATTTGACCGTCTAAAAAAAAACTCCTAACTTTGCAGACGCAAAAAGCCGGTGCGGTTTTTGCATCTCCCGCGCCTAATGCCGCAATAGCTCAGTTGGTAGAGCATTTCATTCGTAACGAAAAGGTCGTGGGTTCGAGTCCCACTCGCGGCTCACAGAAAAGTATAGCGGGGAGCGATGCTCGAGTGGCTGAAGAGGCACGCCTGGAAAGCGTGTATACCCCAAAAGGGTATCCCGAGTTCGAATCTCGGTCGCTCCGCAAAATAGGGTTAACACCCAATCTGGACAGACCGAGATGAGAACTCGGAGAGTTCGTGACCGCGCAGCGCTTTCGTAGCGCAGCGGAGAAAGAATCTCGGTCGCTCCGCAAAACAACCAAGTCGCAAGACAAGGTGACGGTCCTATAGCTCAGTTGGTCAGAGCACCTGACTCATAATCAGGGAGTCCTTGGTTCAAGCCCAAGTGGGACCACAACAACACGGAATAGTCGGCATGCCGCCGGCTATTTCTTTTTGGTCAGAGCACCTGACTCACATTGTCCATCAATTGGCAGGGAGTCCCCCGTTCAAGCCCAAGTGGGACCACAACAGCACGGAATAGTCGGCACGAGGCCGGCTATTTCTTTTTGGTCAGAGCACCTGACTCACATTGCCCGTCAATTGGCAGGGAGTCCCCCGTTCAAGCCCGAGTGGGACCACACCAATACAGGA
>JAUNPQ010000067.1 GCA_030536615.1 Bacteroidales bacterium
TTCGTGGTTTTGACGTTTTTTTTTTTTATTATCGCGGCGCCGGGTGGCCTTTGCGCGGGGCGCCGCTGTGTATGTTATGAAACCGACGGGTTATGCAAATCCGAACATATGCATGTTTATTGCCATGTCTGTGAGCCATATCCACAGGGGACAGAATCCGATGAACAATATGACTGACAAAGTCAGCGAGGATGTGCCTGTAGCGACATAAGTATCATATTCGTCAGCGATGATGATGCCTGAGAATGCGGGGGGCAGTGCGCCGGCCACAACAAGCATCTTCAGGTTAAGAGGATCCATGTGGCAGAGCAGACCGATTATAAGTATCACGGCCGGCATCATCACCATTTTCAGCAAAGATCCTAACACAACCTGCCAGTTGACAGTGAACTTGATGGCGGCGAGGGTTATGCCGGCCGAGAACACAGCCATTGAGGCATTGGCCTGAGCGATAAGCTTGAATGACGGACTCAGCTCCGCCGGCCATGGAATGCCGACAACAACCCATATCACAGCCAGAATCGGTGCCCAGGCCACCGGTTGCTCAAGAGCATGGATGACAGGTTTCCATGCACTTTCCTTTTTGGTGGAACCCGGGTTCTGTTTCTCAAGAGAGGCATTCATTAGCGAAAGACCCACAGGGATACCTATCGCATTGACTACAATGCCTACAATGGCAACCACAAGCGCCACAGAGGGCGATGTGCCGAAGATAGGCTCCAGAACGGCGAATCCCAGAAAACCGATGGTCGGAGATCCGCTTATCAGGGCGCTCACGGCGGCGTCAGCGCCGGTGTTCTTCTTGAAGCAGAGTTTGAACACATAATAGACAATCATGAAGCAGAGCATGATGCCCACCGTTGAGACAATGGTAAGCTTGATGTCCTTGATGAGGTCTTCACGGCTTGCCTGAACAATTGATACGAACAAGGCTGCAGGAAGAGCATAGTCAAGCACCACCTTGTTGAATTTTTTTGCGTCGGCGCCTGAGAAAACCCCTTTCTTGCCTGATATGTATCCTGCCAGCATGACAACGATTATCGGCACGATGGCATATAGAATGACATGGGTGAGATTCATAATTTTGTAATTTGGCGGTTGAATTATTCTATGTCATACGTCCGGGCACAGGCTCAGACCGTGAAATCAATGAGAGGAGTGGGGTTGAGATATCCTATATGTCCGCTTTCCTTACCGGCGTCCGCAGCGAGCTGCACGTTTATGATTGCCGGTTTGCGTGAGGCTATTGCCTGTGAAAGTGCGGTGGTGATCTCCGCCGGTGAGGATACATAATAGTTGGCGACTCCGAACACCTCACCCATCTTGTCATAACGGGCAGCCAGGTCAAGGGTGGTGGGCGCCGGGTCATGTTCAATGGCGGGGTCCGTGCTTGGATTGACACCTATATTATTATATATGCCTCCGTTGTTGAGCACAACCACTGTTACCGGCAGTTTGAAGCGGCATATGGTAGCAAAGTCCATGCCGGAGAACCCGAATGCGGAATCACCCTCGATGGCCACCACTGATTTTCCGGTGGCTACGGCGGCGCCTACGGCTGAACCCATGCCCATGCCCATGATGGCCCATGTGGCGCAGTCAATGCGGTGGCGCGGCAGTGACATGTCAATTGCATCGCGCGTGTCATCAAGAGTATTGGCACCTTCATTGACAAGGATAACATCAGGGTTAGCCTCTATTATGGGCTTTATGGCGCTCAGGGCGCTCCAGTGGTTCATGGGCTGGAGGGATGCCGCATCCGTCAGACGCTCCTTGAAACGGGCGTTCTTCACTTTGGCTTCTGCCTGAAGCGACGGAACCCAATCGGCATCGGCCTGCATTTTTTTGCCCTCAAGGCCTTTCAGAATGGCGTCAAGTGCCAGACCCATATCTCCTACAACGGGAGCGGCGACAGGCACATTGACATCTATCTCCTGAGGCTCAACCTCAAGCTGTATGAACTTCATGGCCGGATTCCACTTGCCGCGTCCAAAAGACAGCATCCAGTTCAGGCGTGCTCCGATAACCATCACAACATCAGCTTTCTCCATGATTGTGGAGCGGCATGAGAGGGCGCTGAGCGGTCCGGCATCGGGCATCAGTCCTTTTGCCATTGACATGGGCAGATAAGGGATATTATAAGTCTCTATGAGGGTCTTGATGCGGTCATCAACCTGAGCATATGCCGCGCCCTTTCCAAGCAGGATAGCGGGGCGCTGTGCCGACAGCAGCATCTCCACGGCGCGGCTGACAGCATCTGCATTGGGTGCTACCGGTGAATAGACATCAACAGGTTCATAGAAAAGCTTCTCGGCGTCCGCAGCATCCATGATCTCAGCAAGTGCCGGGGTTGTCATGTCAATGTATACGCCTCCGGGACGTCCGCTCACGGCAGCGCGGTAGGCGCGGGCCACTGCGCCGGGAATGTCTTTGGCGTGGCTGCATCTGAAAGCGGCCTTTACAAGAGGACGTGCGGTGTTGAGTTGGTCAAGTTCCTCATATGTACCCATTTTCATGTCAACCATGGTGGGATCACTTGCACCGGAGATCTGAATCATGGGATAGCAGTTGACCGTAGCGTTGGCCGTAGCGGTGAGGCCGTTCATGAATCCCAGTGAGGACACGGTGAGCAGCACCCCCGGTTTTTTAGTCAGATAGCCATGTGTGGCCGCGGCCATGCCTGCCTGTTGCTCAAAGCGGAATCCGACGAATTTCACGCCCGATTTCTGCATGGCATAGGCTGCCTCAGTGACCGGAATGCCCACAAGACCGTATACATTGTCCAGTCCCACACGTTTCAATGCCTGCGCCAGAATATACATTCCTGTCACCTGCTCGGGGAAATGAGGGGCACTCGTCTTGGCGGCGCAGGACTGAGCGGATGATGTTGTTGTATTCGTCATTGTCTTGTCACTTTGAGGTTTTTATTTTGCCGATTCTTTAGCTGCGGGTTTGGGCAGAGGTGCGGTTGTTCCGTTGGCAGCGAACTCGGAGATCTCAGCCTCGCTATAGCCAAGGCCTTTCAGCACCTCGTCGGTATTGCCTCCAAGTGTGGGGCATGGACCATAGGTCGGCTGATAGCTGGACATGGTGAAAGGACAGCCAACAGTCACAAACTCACCCACTTTTCCGCCCTGATTGATACGGACAAGGGTGTTGCCGTCATAGAGGCTTTCATCAGTCATCATTTCTTTTGTTGAGAGTACGGGGCCCACGGGCACGCCGGCTTTTGAAAGCATTTCGGTGACTTCATACTTGGTCTTGTCAGCGGTCCACGCGCCTATGCGCTCAATGATCTCGGCTTTATGACGGTCACGGGCATCGGCGGTGTTGAAATCAGGATTGGTGAGCCAGTCTTCAAATCCAAGAGCCTTGCAGGCAAGTTCAAAGTCCTTTGCTCCGCGCTGAAGAATGACATATACATAGTTGTTGCCATCCTCGGCGCTGTCCATTCCTCCCGAGGGCTTGCATTTATAGGTCCATCCAAGCACTCCGCTGCCCTCGGTGTTACCTGAGCGGGGCACGCAGTCACCGAATTTTCCGTCGGGATACTGCGGGAACTGTGTGAGATAACCTATCTTTTCAAGGGTGAGCTGGTCACGTGTCTTGATACGGCACAGATTGAGGCATGCGTTGTGCATGGACTGATAGACATAGCATCCTTCGCCGGTGATGCTGCGCTGCTGGAGGGCGGCAAGCAGACCTATGAGCAGATGCATGCCGGTGTTGGAATCGCCGAGTGCCGCGCCTGACTGGGTGGGGATATTGTCATCGCCTGAATACCAGCCCGTGGTAGATGCCGCAGCGGCAGTCACCTGTGCGATAGGTTCATAGGCTTTCAGGTCCTTATACCTTGAAGATTCCGGGAAACCTTTTATGGTGCCGTAGATACAGCGTGGGTTCAGAGCATGAACGGCCTCCCATGAGAATCCGAGCTTGTCCATTGCTCCCGGATGCAGGTTCTCCACAAAAATATCACATTCCTTGACCAGTTTGGTCAGAATCTGTTTTCCGTCAGGGGTCTTGGCATCAAGCGCCAGCGATTTCTTGTCGGAATTGAGTTGCAGATAATAATAACTGGGGCAATCGGGGCTGAACTGAAGTTCATTGCGCGTGGCATCGCCCACACCGGGACGTTCAATCTTGATGACCTCGGCGCCGAGCCACGCAAGCATCTGTGTGCATGACGGACCTGATTGTACCTCTGTGAAATCTACCACTTTAATTCCTTGTAAAGGTGCTGTATTCATTGTCGTTACCTCCTTAAATTTTTGTGTGTTTGTGATTTATTGAATATCTGTGATAAAGTATCTATACTCAACAACATAAATGCAAGTCCAAAAGTTCAGAAGTTGATTGGGCACCGAATCGTATGTTTTTTTACAGCCTGAAAAATAATTATGACAGAAAAAGTCATAAAAATTGTTGAAAATCCGGTTGAACGCATTAACTTTGTAGCCGCTAACCCATCTACACACCCACGCAATGGATTACACAATATTAGACTTCCTCTGTCTTCTCGGAGCGGTATGCCTGTTCCTATATGGCATGAAAGTGATGAGTGAGGGACTTCAGAAAGCAGCGGGCGACCGTATGCGCAATATTTTGTCGGCAATGACCCGTAATCGCCTAACCGGACTGATGACGGGCTTTTTTATTACCGCACTGATACAAAGTTCCTCGGCATCGATCGTGCTTGTTGTCAGCTTTGTTAACGCCGGACTCATGACCCTCAGCCAGTCAATGGCCGTGATATTCGGTGCCAACCTCGGAACAACATTCACAACCTGGGTAATATCACTTTTAGGATTCAAAGTTGACATATCAGCCTTTGCAATACCATTGCTTGCCGTGGCCGTGCCTTTGCTTTTCAGCAAAAAAGGACGCACCAAGTCAATAGGTGAATTCATCATCGGTTTTGCCCTTCTGTTCATGGGCCTTGCCATGATAAGCCAATATGTTCCAGACCTGCAGAAGAATCCGGACATGTTCGCATTCCTGCAGCGCTATGCCTCGATGGGCTTCACCTCGGTGCTGATATTCTGGCTTGTGGGGGTGGTGGTGACAATGGTGATACAAAGCTCTGCGGCCACATTCGCCATATGTCTTGTGATGTTTGCCAAGGGGTGGATAGGCTTTGACCTTGCGTGTGCCATTGTTCTGGGTTCTGCGGTGGGAACAACCATCACACCTCTTCTTGCCTCTCTGAGTGGAAATGTGGCGGCAAAACGTGCGGCAATAGGGCACTTGATGTTTAATGTGTTCGGAGCCATATGGTGTCTGGCCATATTCTATCCGTTCATATCCATGATTGAAAGTCTGTGCGGAAGCATCGGACTGGGAGACCCCAACGGCCTCTACAAATTCGTGAACCATCTGCAGCAGACAGACCCTGACATATACAACAATCTGTTCAACAACACACTCCCGGCCGAGCATCCACGCGCCGGTGACCTGAGCATTGCCACACAGCAGCTTATAGCCATGCAGGCCAGCGCCTCCATATGCCTGTCATTGTTCTACACCGTCTATAAATTCATAAACCTGAGCATCATGATATGGTTTACGCGTCTCTATGTGCGCATTGTGGAATGGATTGTACCTGCCCGCAAGAAGAGCGATGACGAATTCGGTCTCAAATTCATACAAGGCGGTCTTCTCACATCATCGGAACTGAACATTGCACAGGCGGAGAAAGAGATAGCCGTCTACGCCGAGCGTGTGGGCCGCATGATCAGCATGGGTCAGGAACTTGTGCATACAAAGGAAAGCAGCGAGGAATTCAATAAACTTCTGTCACGCATAGAGAAATATGAGGACATCTCAGACCGGATGGAACTGGAGATTGCCGACTATCTGAACCGTGTGGCCGAGGGTCGCCTTTCTAATGAAGGTAAACTCCGCATTGCCGGCATGCTCAACATAATCAGTGAGATAGAGAGCATTGCTGACTGCTGTTACGGCGTTGGCAAGATCATGCTCCGCAAGAGCCAGACGAAGGCCGAGTTCAATGAGCAGATATACCACGACATTGATTCGATGTATAAGTATCTGTCAGAGGCCATGGATATGATGCTTGTGTTGCTCAACAATATAAATAATGTGGATGAGCACAGTCTGATGCGCAGCTATAACAAAGAACGCGAGATAAACAACATGCGCAACCAGCTCCGCACGGCAAACATTGCCAACATAAATGAGCGTAAATACCAATATCAGGCCGGTATCTACTATATGGATATAATAAATGACATTGAGCGCACCGGTGACCATATCATCAACGTTGCCGACACAGCCAAAGACATTTATCGTCGCCGTCAGAAGACCTTGCACTGATTTCACGCATAATCCAAAATATAAATAGCCGGAATGTCCATAGATTGGAATCCCGGCTATTTTTGCATTTTGTCGGATAAGGCTGTCTTTTTTGCCTTTTTTGTTTAAAAAATCATAATTACACTTGGTTTGTTTGTGGTTTTTTGTAATTTTGTCACATGAGGCATGGTGATCTCTGTCATGCCCCTCTACCGGATTCAAGAATTAAAAAACAATTACCCTCTGAAAAAACAATCTAAATACCTTTACAATTATGAGCATGGACAGAATTGACAATCTTGACCGCAAAATTTTGAGCATAATCATGCGAAACGCGCGCATCCCCAGTAAAGATGTGGCCGTTGAATGCGGAGTGTCACGCGCAGCCATCCATCAGCGCATACAGCGTCTTATTGAGATGAAAGTCATTACCGGCTCCGGTTATACTGTCAATCCGAAATCATTGGGCTACAGCACCTGCACATATATAGGTGTCACACTTGAGCGCGGTGCCATGTACCGTGAGGTTGTGCCTGAGCTGGAAAAAATTCCTGAAGTTGTTGAGTGTAACTTCACCACCGGTCCCTACTCAATGCTGCTTAAACTTTATGCCCGTGACAATGAGCATCTTATGGAACTCCTCAACGGCAGCATCCAGAATATCCCCGGTGTTGTAGGCACAGAGACACTCATCTCTCTGGACAACAGCATACACCGCACCATTCCGATGCAGTTTCACTAAAAAAGGTTTATCTAAAACTGCATAAATATGAATCTTCGCAAAATACTGGCAGCTCTGCTGGCGGCACTCTCTATATTTCCTGCTGCGAATGCGGCAGAACCCACACATGTCACCCATCCCGACTGGAGTCGCGATGCCGTGATATATGAAGTGAACACACGCCAGTACACTCCTGAGGGCACTTTCAATGCATTTTCCAGACATATTCCGCGTCTTAAGGACCTTGGCGTAGACATATTGTGGTTTATGCCCATCCATCCCATTTCAGAAAAAAACAGGAAAGGGACATTGGGAAGCTACTACGCTGTGGCTGATTATAAAGCCGTTAATCCCGAGTTCGGCACCATGGATGACTTCAAGGCACTTGTGGTCAAAGCCCATGAAAACGGCATGAAAGTCCTCATTGACTGGGTACCAAACCACACCGGTTGCGACAATGTGTGGCTTACAGACCACAAGGACAGGTACGCGCTCAACGAAAAAGGCGAGATGTTCGGGCCCTTTGACTGGACAGACACGTATAAACTTGATTATTCAAAGCCCGACACACGCAGCGCAATGATCGATGCGATGTCATTCTGGCTCCGCGAGGCGGATATTGACGGTTTCCGCTGCGATGTGGCCGGTCAGGTGCCTGTGGACTTCTGGAATGAGGCACGCCCCGCCCTCCAACAGGTAAAACCGGATATATTCATGCTTGCCGAGGCCAGCGAGCCACCTTTGCAGGAATACGGGTTCGATATGGGCTACAACTGGCCCATGAAAGACGTTTTCAATGCCATCGCCGCCACACATGGACAGTGCACATATATCCCTCAGGGAGAGACCGAACCCCGCAAACAGCCTGAGACACATGCAACCGCCATCCCGGCACTCGTTGAGAGCCAGAACAAGGAATATCCTGCGGGTACATACCTTATGAACATGATCACCAACCATGACCTCAACTCATGGGAGGGGACCGAGCGTCAGAGGCTTGGTAATTTCACCGATGCTTTTGCCGTTCTGACATACACATTGCCGGGCATGCCATTGATCTACACCGGACAGGAAACCGGCCTGAACCGTGCTCTCCAGTTCTTTGAAAAAGACACTCCTCCGGATTTCAGTTCCAATGCAACCACCGCGTTCTATAAAGCCCTGAACGCTCTGAAACATACACGCAGCGAACTCAAAGCCGGAGATGCCGGAGCACCAATGACCGTATTCGCTACTGACAATCCCGACATACTGGTGTTTGAACGCCGTCAGGGAGACAAAGCCGTTGTGGTCGGCGTCAACCTCTCCAACAAACCGGCCAGCATCACCTATACCGGCAACTCCCCAACATTGTCGGCCTCTCTGACAGACGCCATCACAGGCTCTCCACTGCCACGCATACCGGACGCACTTGTCCCCGGCGGATATTTCGTTATTACAGAAAACTGACACATCAACACTGAACCGGCGCTGCGCAATGACGCATGCGCCGGTTCTCATTGATGACTGCCTGAAAAACATAATTATTCACCTTAAACAAAAAAAGTTATGATCATCGGTGTTCCAAAAGAAATCAAAAACAACGAGAACCGTGTCAGCATGACCCCTGCGGGAGTGAAAGAACTCGTAAACCACGGCCACACCGTTTATGTGCAGCATACAGCCGGCCATGGCAGCGGTTTCGCTGATGAACAATATATTGCGGCGGGAGCCACAATATTGCCTGAAATAGCCGATGTCTATGGCATGGCTGAGATGATTGTCAAAGTCAAAGAACCCATTGAAGAGGAATACGCCCTTGTCCGCAAAGGGCAGCTCATATTCACATATTTCCATTTTGCCAGTGACCTTGCATTGACAGAGGCTATGCTTGCCTCCGGAGCCACCTGCATTGCCTATGAGACCGTACGCGACCGTCAGGGTACGCTGCCGTTGCTTGTGCCTATGAGTGAAGTCGCCGGCCGCATGTCAGTTCAGGAAGGTGCACGCTTCCTTGAAAAGCCACAGGGAGGAAAAGGCATTCTTCTGGGTGGCGTCCCCGGAGTGAAACCCGCCAAAGTGCTTGTCCTCGGTGGTGGAGTTGTGGGACGCAATGCCGCGCTTATGGCTGCCGGTCTGGGTGCTGACGTCACCATCACAGACATCTCTCTGCCAACTTTGCGTCATCTCGCAGAAGTGATGCCCCGCAATGTGAAAACTCTCTATTCATCCACACATAATATTGAACTTGAACTTCCGGATGTTGATCTGGTCATTGGTTCAGTGCTTATACCCGGCGCCAAAGCCCCGCATCTCATCAAACATGACATGCTGCATCTCATGCGTCCCGGCACAGTGATGGTTGACGTTGCCATTGATCAGGGCGGTTGCTTCGAGACCTCACATCCCACAAAGCATGATGATCCTGTCTATGTTGTGGACGGCATTGTGCACTATGCCGTGGCCAACATCCCCGGCGCCGTCCCATATACCTCGACTATGGCTCTGACTAACGCCACCCTTCCATATGCTCTCAGACTTGCTGATTTTGGCTGGCGCGACGCATGCAAAGCTGATGCCGGTCTGGCTGAAGGTGTGAACATCGTTGACGGGCACATAACATTCCGAGGGGTAGCTGATGCTTTCGGAATGCCATATACCCCTCTCTCACTCTGACGGAATTCTGATTGAAAAACAGTTGGCAGGCTGTTCCATGCATGATGTTGGGGCAGCTTGCCAACTGTTTCCAGCGGTCTGGATGGAGTTGGAATATATCGATTAAAGAAAAATTTCATTAAATGGGTGATTTTATCAAATAAATAATGTAACTTTGCGGCCAATTCAACATATTGACATTACTAACAACTCATTAAAAAAGAAAATGTCTACAAATACAGTTGACAACAAGCGTAAAGTCACCACAGCCCGGCTTTCCGAGATGAAACAGCGCGGAGAGAAGATAGCAATGCTCACCGCATATGACTATTCAATGGCCAAACTCATTGATGAAGCCGGAATGGACGTCATCCTTGTGGGCGATTCAGCCTCGAACGTGATGGCAGGAAATGTCACTACACTTCCCATCACTCTTGATCAGATGATCTATCACGCAAAAAGCGTCATGAAAGCTGTTCAGCGTGCACTTGTTGTCTGTGACATGCCGTTCGGCACCTATCAGGGAAACTCAAAGGAAGCTCTTGCATCAGCCGTGCGCATCATGAAAGAGAGTCACGCCGAAGCAGTCAAGATTGAAGGCGGATCAGAAATACGTGAGAGCATTGAACGTATACTCTGTGCCGGAATTCCGGTGATGGGACACCTTGGCCTCACACCGCAGTCCATAAATAAATTCGGCACATATGCTGTCCGTGCAAAAGAAAAAGCCGAGGCAGACAAACTCATGGCAGATGCCAGGTTGCTTGAGGAAATAGGATGCTTTGCGCTTGTTCTTGAAAAAATTCCGGCTGATCTTGCCCGTCAGGTTGCAGAGAGCATCTCCATTCCGGTGATTGGCATCGGCGCCGGAGGCGGCGTTGACGGTCAGGTGTTGGTCATGCACGATATGCTTGGCATCAACAAAGGCTTCTCGCCAAAGTTCCTGCGCCGCTATGCTGACCTCTCCACAACGATAAATGAGGCTGTATCGCACTATATTGACGATGTAAAAAGCTGCGATTTTCCCAACGCTTCCGAGCAGTACTGATCATAGATCTTCAACATTATATATTGTAGCATAAAGGCCATAAAAAGGCAACACATAATAATAGACGTCCGCTGTTCATTAAGTTCGGCGGACGTCTTTTTTATTATATTACCGATGTGGACCATGCCCCGTCACAGGAGCATTCAGAAGCACGTCAGTTGATGATGCTGAAGCCTGTGTAGCGGTGCAGGCATTCAGGAACGACTATTCCCTCTGGAGTCTGATTGTTTTCCAGGAGAGCAGCCATAATACGGGGCAATGCCAGTGCCGAGCCATTGAGGGTGTGGCACAGGTGTGTTTTCTTGTCCTCGCCACGGTAGCGGCATTTCAGACGGTTGGCCTGATAGGTCTCGAAATTTGATACGGAAGAAACCTCAAGCCATCGTTTCTGCGCTCCGGACCACACCTCAAAATCAAAGGTGATGGCAGAGGTGAAACTCATGTCACCGCCGCAAAGACGCAGAATGTGCCAGGGGAGACCCAAGCGGTCAAGCAGGCTCTGGACATGGTTCTTCATCTCCTCAAGGGCGGCATAACTGTTCTCAGGCTTTTCTATGCGCACAATCTCAACCTTGTCAAACTGGTGCAGACGGTTAAGACCGCGCACATCTTTTCCATAGCTGCCGGCTTCGCGGCGGAAGCAGGCCGAATACGCGCAGTTCTTGATGGGAAGACCATCGCCGGGAATGATGACATCGCGGTATAGGTTGGTGACAGGAACTTCGGCCGTGGGAATGAGATATAGATTGTCCTCATTGACAAAATACATCTGACCCTCTTTGTCGGGCAATTGGCCTGTGCCATATCCCGAGGCCTCGTTGACAACATACGGCGGCTGCACTTCCAGATATCCGGCCTCGCCGGCACTGTCAAGGAAGAACTGGATAAGGGCGCGCTGCAGGCGTGCACCTTTGCCGATGTATACCGGAAATCCGGCACCCGTGATCTTTACGCCAAGGTCAAAGTCTATCAGATTATATTTTTTGCACAGATCCCAGTGAGGAAGTGCATCCTCAGGAAGATCAGGCATTGGACCTCCGGTTTTCTCAACAACATTATCGGCTGCGGAAGTTCCTGCCGGAACACCGGCGTAAGGAACATTCGGCACCGTCAGCAGAATGTTGCGTATCTCTGTCTCCGTACGTGTCACCTCGTCTGACAGCGCTTTCTGCTCGCTTTTGAGTGTGGCAACCAATGCCTTCATCTTCTCGGCTTCCTCGCGCTGACCGCTTTTCATGAGCTTGCCGATCTCTGCGGCATGACGGTTGAGTTCGGCGGCGGCATTGTCGTTTTTCAGTTGTGTCTGGCGCCGTTTTTCGTCAAGAGCCAGAACTTGCTCAATGGCCTCCTTGCCTGAAAAACCCTTGACTGCCAGACGCTCTATGATCAATGTCGGATTTTCTTTTATCTGTTGCAGTGTAAGCATTTTATATTATGCTGTATTTTATGATTATATCAACGTATAAATTCTATCTATAGGCGTGTATCGCCTTATTTTGCCAGAAGTTCACGGACTTTGGCGGATATGGCGCGTCCGTCGGCACGGCCGGCAAGCTTTTTCGTTGCCACGCCCATGACTTTGCCCATGTCCTGCGGACCTGCGGCGCCGGTCTCCTCGATTATGTGGTTTAGTTCAGTGGTAAGTTCCTCCTCGCTCAGAGCTTTCGGCAGGTACTCCTCTATGACTTTCATCTCGGCAATCTCTCCGGCGGCAAGTTCCGGGCGGTTGTTCTCCTCATATATTCGGGCGCTCTCGCGACGCTGCTTGGCCATCTTTACCAAAATCTTCATAGCGGCATCATCAGACAGGACACCTCCGGCGCCCGGCGCTGTCTTGGCTTCCAGGAATTCTTTCTTTATACCGCGCAGCGCCTCCAGACGCACTTTCTCGCGGGCAAGCATAGCAGTCTTTATGTCTGCGCTGATTTTATCAAACAAATCCATAATTGTATATTATATAATGTGCAAAGATACAAAAATCCACCCACAGCACAAAAAAATAATAACATACCCCTTTCTGATGTCTTAAAATAGGTAAAATAATCGTATTTCCCATATTTTGCCGCTTTGAGGAATTTTTCGTTGTATGCCAGTAATATGCGCCCTGGAATAAAGTAATGTGCATTATTGTTAGTGTTAAATAGTATTAAA
>JAUNPQ010000005.1:0-1033 GCA_030536615.1 Bacteroidales bacterium
GTTATCAAAATGAAAGAAGAAATTTAAAAGTGAAAAGACCGCAGCAAACAGTAGCTGCGGTCTTAATAATTTTAGCTTTTGAATGTTTGGCGATGGGAGGTGGATGTTTTACGAGGAGAAATTTAAGAGTCAGTTCTAATTGTTGTGGACAATTTCTGTTTTGCCGGGATTGAGACAGTATTCGTCAAGAATGATTTCTTCGATTGTATCAGCTTTGATGTATCCTCCGGCAGGATTCTTTATGCTTGTCACTGCTCCGTTGATTGTGGCATTGACGGTTGAGTATTCAAAGGCAAGGTCAGCATCGGCATCCATAGTGCAGTTTTCCAGAATGAGGTTGTGGCAGTAGCATAATGGCTGGGTTCCGGAAATATGGCAGTTTATGAGCCGCAGGTTGTGTGAGTGCCATCCCAGATATTCGCCGCTGACAAGTGAGTTGCGGACGGTGATGTTCTCGGCATGCCAGAAAGCGTCTTTGGTGAACAGCTGTGAGTTGTTGATCTCTATGTTGCGGGCATACTGGAATGAATATTTGCCGTGAAGAACCAGATTGTCAATCCTTATGTCAGAGCAGTTCATGAAGATGTATTCGGCTCCGTCTGCTTTTACATCATGCAGGTCTACGTTGCGGCATTTCCAGAGTGTTTCCGGCCCATTGGTGACAATGACATTGCGCAGTGTAACGCCGTCAATCTCACGAAGGGTTTTTGGGGCGTCAATGCGCACATCGCAGAGCGAGAGGTTGCGCACATACCACATGGCGGCGCGGGCATCGTCATGAAACACGGATTTCTCCACTTTAACGTTTTCGTTGTGCCATATGGGGTAGCGACCGTAAA
Organism: Bacteroidales bacterium; assembly: GCA_030536615.1. Taxonomy (GTDB): domain Bacteria; phylum Bacteroidota; class Bacteroidia; order Bacteroidales; family Muribaculaceae; genus CAG-873. Next base: position 840 of record JAUNPQ010000005.1, read on the forward strand.
AATTGCAGTTTGCGGCAACAATGTCATGGCAGTGTTTCAGAGCGGATTCGCCGGTCAGAAAGGTAACATTGTCCAGTGAGAGTTCCCCGGTGTGAAAAAGCGGGCGTTCACCCTCAAATGAGATGTCTTTGATTGTTCTGTAATTTTCGTTGCTATTTTTCATGATGGTGCAAAGGTATTGAGAAAAGGTGAAT